>JBCBIN010000075.1:0-11854 GCA_038524555.1 Cyanobacteria bacterium J06623_7
TTCTGGTCTAAAGGTCATGTTCTGTGTCTCAGTTAATTAGTTCTTGCGTTCTTGTTTTAACCTTTGACACAAATTATTTTACAGTCCCTTTTTATTTGCACTTGTCCCTCAATTAGAGACAAGAACCCAGGTAATTACTTTCCAATTTTGAATGCTATCGATCATCATTTTCTTGGATACCGCAGCAGCCAATTTGTGTCTTGCTGGCTGAGTTTGTTGATGGATTATCTCGGCAGGTGAGAGGAACTGTTGTGCATGAGATGGTGACTTGAATCCTCGCATCTTCTTCTCTCTACATCTTGTCCACTGGTGGGATTGTTCGGCTTGATGATTCAAGCCTTTATGCTGCCTGTGTTCGATACCCAGTCCCATTTCTCTAAATGCTGTACCATAGCTCTTCAGCTTATCCGTGATAATTACTCTGGGAGCAAAACCTTGTTTTCTAGTTTTACCATTAATCTCTTTGCAGCTTTGGCATTACGTCGTTTCTGAATCAGGATATCCAATACTTGACCATGGCTATCGACTGCTCGCCAGAGCCAATGTACTTCTCCTTTAATCACGACTCTAACTTCGTCTAGATGCCATTTATCAGAAAGCTTAGAGCGATTCTTTCTGATTTTGTTAGCGGCTGGACCACTAAAATTAATAACCCAAGCCCTAATACTCTCGTAAGTTACCTCAATACCGCGATAGAGCATCATCTTTTCTACATCTCTCAGACTGAGAGAGAAGCTGTTGTAGAGCCAAACACAATGGCTGATAATTGCGGCTGGGAAGCGGTAACGATGATAGGGATTTTGGTTCATCCAGCAATTATCTCATCCCCTCCATAGTTAACCTGACAGAGCTGGTCAACCTGAGTATTTTCAAAGTTTTACGGGCAATTCTGATTTAACTGACCACAAACAGTTAGAAATTTACTTTGGCATACTAAATGCTGTCTAGACCAATATTATCTCTTGCATCGTACTCATCATCTAGATCGTCCCTTTCTCCCTCGTCATTGTTATCAGTTACAGTATCATCCTCGTTCGAGACAGTATCGGGACTAAAAACTTTCAACTCTTCAAAGTATTCTATACGCTTCTTCAACCCAACTCTTGACTTATCTAGTTCGAGCTTAAAACTAGCGTCTTTCAAAGCTGCTGGATTTTCTAGTGCTATTTCGGGACTGAAATAAGTCATCAATGCTCTCAAAATATTAGACTTACGCGCCCCCTTATCCTGGTTTAAATATTCAAACAAACGGTGTTCGGCAGTCCCCTCATCGAAGGACCAGCTTACAGATATCTTCTCCTTATTCGGCATTTTTATTCTCTTTTAATAATTTTGCATATCCATGTTTCTCGTAACCTTCGATCTTTCCATTCAAAATATGCAGGTAACACCAAGGGTCAATCATGCGAAAATCTAATCCGCCTTCATCTTGATCGGCTACGATCTTATCTAAAACTTTTTTCGGGATTTTTACCTCCCCATGCCAACAAATATCCGTGACTGAATTCGATTCACAATACTGAGTTAAAGGAACTTTGAGAAATTCGGCTGCTCCGCCAAATGTAACTACAGTCTCTACTCGATCCACTCCAATCGAAGAGAGCCATTCTTCTAGGTAATGCATGTACATTTTTTTCGCTTTCTTTATTCCCGATGCTATTGATTCAGAACGGTTACTTTCACCAATAGATTTCAGATAACGGTCGAATTTCTCTCGCTCGACGTTCCATCCACTTAAAATTAAGATCTCGTTTAGCTGTGAATGAGTTAAAGCTGAACCGATGTGGCTACTTGCTTCAGACAGAAGATAGTCGAATCCCAAATCGCTGGTATGACGATCCTTGGCACTGATTCCGCCATTTTTCCAAATCAGCATGTTGGAATTTCTATAGCCAATACCTAAAAAACCGATACTGCTATTTTTACCACTTTTTTTCGTATTCTTTTTCTGATGGTATAAAAGTACCCCCGCACCCTCTGGCTTGACAGTTAAATCTTTAACCAAACTGACTCTCATTTTTCCCGATGGAGTAGTAAAAGAAGAAAGCTCTGGCAATAGCATCTGTTCTAGTTCTTTTATATCTCCTTCGACGCATTCTCCCGCTGGCAAAAGAAAGCCAATCGAAGCCGAAAATTCCGAGGCAAGATTTAGTCTCTCCTTGATCGCCCACAATGCCGTCAGTATTTTGGGTACTGCTAACTTCAGTTTGGATAGGCTTATGTTTGTCTTACCTCGAAAATGTTCCTGGGCAAATGTGCCGACGGCGAAAGCTCGCCCATCTTTCAAGACAGTCTCATCCCAAAGATATCTTCCATCGCAAATGCCATCTTCTAGCTTCTACAGAGTCTTTACTTTTTAGATATTTTTCTTTAAGCTCACTTGAACTAAAATGATTGGCTAAATAAGCTGTTTTTGGCATTTAATATCTTTTGCTTGTTCCTCTCTATTTTATACATACTTTCGTAATCGGATTTAGTATGATGTGAATTAGCTTTGTTGAAAGTTTATTAACTCCTAGCTAATTCACACTAAGCGTAATGTATTAATTATCTTCAAGGCGATCGCCAGCAGGCAAAAAGCCATGACGCTGGAAAATAGCTTGAGCCTCTTCAGAAAGCAGAAACTGCAACATTTGCTGGGCGGCGGGGATATTCTGACTATCTCTGACTACTGCCGCCGGATAGACTACGGGGGAAGATACGGTTTCTGGTGCGGTAGCGATTATTTCCACTTCCTTGGCATCTAGAGCATCAGTACGATAGACAATCCCCGCATCAATATTGCCCGTCGCCACATAGCTAAATACCTGTCGCACGTCCTTACCATATATAGCCTTGGCAGTAACTGCATCGATAATATTTAAGCCGATCAAAATCTCTCGGGCATATTGTCCTGCTGGGACGCTATTTGGTTCCCCTAAGGCAATTTTATCTACAGCTAGGTTGGTGAGATCGGTAAAACCGGCGAGGGGTAGATCCGGCTGAGATGTTCTGGGTACGACTAAAACCATCTGATTTCTAGCAATATTGCGTCGAGTTGAGGCAATTAGCAGCTTTTTTTGTGCCAAACGATTCATTTGTTGGGGAGCGGCAGAGATAAAAATGTCTACGGGAGCGCCCTGTTCGATCTGGTATTGTAGTGCCCCAGAAGAACCAAAGTTAAAGACTATTTTGGTGTGGGGATATTGTTGATTGTAAAGAAGGCGAATTTCTTCTAGTACCTGCTGCATACTAGCGGCGGCAGAAATGACTAGTTCGGCTGATTTAGACTGTCGCTTTTCCTGTCGCACCATGGCAACTCCATAGCTACCCGCCAGACCAAGAAATAAACAGTTAAAAATGAGAAACTTTTGAATACCGCCGCTTATCACTATTGCGATCGCTAAGACTATTTTGTCACCAGGAACTTAAAGTTCGAATGGGGCTAAATTTTGAAACGAATTAAGCCAAATCCGAGATGATTCGGATATCACGCCTGTGTTAAGCATCCCTTATTGCTGCTGCCTTCCGACCCTGACAAGGTTCGGGCGTTAATACTGCATGAGTCCGAATCATTTATTAGCATAGCATGTTTTATGCCGAGTGGGACGCGCTATTATTACTGGTTTCTCTGACGGCGAATCTCTCGCGTTGCCGCCTCATGCTCGCCCAAGGTTTTACTAAATACATGAGTTCCATCATAACGAGCAACAAAAAATAGATAGTCTGTACTTTCGGGATTCAAAGTCGCTTTAAGACTGGCAATGCCGGGGGCAGCAATCGGCGTGGGAGTAATCCCCCGATTCAGATAGGTATTGTAGGGAGAGGGAGTTCCAACCTGGGCATAAGTTAGGGGTTGGTCTGCCGTTTGCCGAATACCCAAACCATATTCAACGGTGGGGTCGGATTCTAGACGCATTCCCTGTTCTAATCGCGCCGTAAATACCCCCGCAATCAAGGCCCTTTCATCGCCAATTACAGCCTCTTTTTCAACAATACTGCTTAAGCTGACCCAATCTAAAAGGCTCATGTCGGGCTGGGCAGCTTCGTAGACGGGTAGGGCAATTTGCTCGAAGTGATCGAGCATCGTCTTGACAATAGATTGAGGATTGTTAGTCAGGTCGCTAGATATCTTGTAGGTATCGGGGTAAAGGAAGCCCTCTAAAATTGGTAAATCCGACGGCAGCCAAGGATACTGTTCGTAAGGAATATCTTTCACCGCTGCGGTAAAGTCTGCCGCACTAAAATAGCCCTGGGACTCAAAATATTGTCCCATCTGCATTGTCGACCAGCCTTCGGGAATTGTAAAATCAACCTGCATGATTTTGCCCGACCAGATTTTGTCTGCAATATCCCCCAGGGGTTCGTCAGGAGATATTTGATAGGTACCGGCTTTAAACCCTCCAGCAGAGTCCGTTACCTGCTTGAACTTAGTCCATAATTTCCAGCCATTGACAGATTTTACCAGTCCCGCTTCAGCTAGTTGAGCGCCAATTTCGTTGCCCCCTACTCCAGACTCGACGGTGAACTGTACTGGCTGTCCTGCGTTATCTTTAGCGACTACAGGTGCAGTTAAACCTCTCCAACCAGCCCAAGCGATTAAAGCGACTACGCCGATGGTTGCTGGCACAATTTTTAGCGCTAGACCCTGCTTTTTTTTGGGGCGTGAGGTTATTTGGCGACGGGGCTTTTTTTGAGTAGTCATGGGCGAATAGGTCTAGCAGTATTAAATCAGTATGGTTTAGCTGTACTGTAAAGTAAGTAGATGAATCAAGACGATTGTCGAGTTTTAAGAGGAAATTTTTTAAGAGAAAATTTTTGCTGCTGAAATAAAAAATAAAGCGAAATTTTCTCGCCGATCATCTATTTTGCTCTAGCTCCAAAAAAGCACAATCATATTAAGCTCCGGGCTATAACAGCCAACCAGAGCAGGTTCTAATTCACAACCAACATTACTAAATAAAGCTGGGTCTTATCTTACCTTGCTTTTTTATAACTGTCTGGTCTTAAGATAATTGAGATTGATAAATATATATAACCGATTGATTTATGACAAAATTACTTTTATTCCTTAATTTTGTCAATCTTCAATACTTATGACTATGCCGCTCTTAACGTAATCTATTTAAGTAAAAAAGATAATAAGCCAAGCAAGACTAGTCTTCTGACAGTAATTCTTCCAATATGGGGATTAGGTTTTCTTGGTCGGGGGACACCAATTCTAAGCGGTTTTCATCATCGTATCTAGCAAAAAACAACAGAGGAGTTAGGGGAGTGTAGATACCGTATTTTTGCTCGGCATGAAAGAAGTAGCACAGAGACTGTAATTCTTCCTCAATCTCCTCTTCATCGTCGCCACTATCGAGAGTTACTACCTGCTCTTCCTCAATCGGTGGCAGTTCGCCCGTTGCCGTTAGGGTATATGCTGTGTGATGCAGTAAAAGATTTTGTTCGGCTAATACCGCTTTGGCATTATCAAAAATTTCGGCGATCGCCACTTCGTCATCCAGCATCGCCGCCTCTAATTCCTCATCACTATCTTGGTTGATACTCATAATAATGACCGGAATATCAACGGGAACCAAAAGCAAGTAGGTTAAGTTGTCAGTTTCTAAAGACTGTTCGATATAACAGGGAAGCGATCGCCCATCTTCATCAACAATGGTCAGAGTTTCCTCTTCGTATTGCTCATTTCGATTGAACCCAGATGATGGCATAATTTCTATCTATAAAACTTTGCTGACAAGTAAACCTTTAAATTGGCTTGAAAGCTGCTCAATATAAGCTTACTAATACGTTTATATTAGATTTCAGAATACCACTTTTCTCGTAATAAACAATTAATTGTCGATTGCTGTCAGGATAGGGTTTTCCCTACCCTACAGCTAGATTTATTCTGACTTGGGCTTATAGGTCGAGGCAATCTCTAATTCCTTGAGCTGCTTTTTATCTACTGCCGCTGGAGCGCTAGTTAAAGGGCAACTAGCCTGTTGGGTTTTGGGAAAGGCAATTACGTCTCGAATTGATTCTTCTCCCGCTAACAGCATGACTAAACGGTCTAAACCAAAGGCAATCCCACCGTGAGGTGGGGTACCATATTCAAAAGCTTCGAGTAAAAAGCCAAATTTATTATCTGCTTCGGCTGGGGATAGACCGATCGCCTCAAATACTTCTGCCTGAAGTTCTTTTTGATAGATTCTTAAGCTACCTCCACCAATTTCGATGCCGTTATATACCAGGTCGTATGCCTGAGCTCTCGCGGTAGTTAAATCGTTCCGATCTTCGGGATATGGCGCTGTAAAGGGATGGTGTAGGGCTTCATAGCGTTTCTCGTCAGCATTCCATTCAAACATAGGAAATTCTGTCACCCACAGCAAATTAACTTTATCGTTATCGACAAGACCCATTTCCTGAGCGATAAATAGACGCAGACGATCTAAAGACTTATTGACTGTGGCCGTGTCTCCCGCACCAAATAGAAGTAGGTGTCCTGGTTGGGCCCCGGTACGAGTGAGTAATTCCTGTTTTTGTTCGTCCGTTAGATTATCTTTAATCGCCCCAATGGTATCTATTTCGTTATTTTCCCGCACCCGAATATAGGCAATCCCTTTCGCCCCCGCAGTAACAGCTTCGTTAAAAATATCCCCCTTGGGCTTAATCCGCACGTTGGA
Source organism: Cyanobacteria bacterium J06623_7 (assembly GCA_038524555.1). Classification (GTDB taxonomy): domain Bacteria; phylum Cyanobacteriota; class Cyanobacteriia; order Cyanobacteriales; family Xenococcaceae; genus Waterburya. Next base: position 6,651 of record JBCBIN010000075.1, read on the forward strand.
AATCGCGTCATTACCACCGGGAATGGGCAACACCTTAACCTGTCCGCCGTTTTTAATTGCTCCAGAGAACACTTTGAAGCCAGAATCCTTAACAATGTCCGACACATCTACTAACTCCAGGTCAAAGCGAGTATCGGGGCGGTCGGTACCGTAACGTGCCATCGATTCGGCATAGGTAATACGCGGAAATGGCGTTTCTAGCTCGATACCTTTAACCATTTGAAAAATACGACTAATTAAACCTTCGTTGAGCTCGATAATTTCATCTTGAGATAAAAAGCTCATTTCCAAATCTAATTGCGTAAATTCCGGTTGGCGGTCGGCTCGTAAATCTTCATCGCGAAAGCAGCGAGCAATTTGATAGTAGCGATCGCAACCCGATACCATTAATAACTGCTTGAATAACTGCGGCGATTGAGGGAGAGCATACCAGTCACCGGGATTAACCCGAGAAGGAACTAAATAATCTCTGGCTCCTTCTGGGGTAGAGCGAGTCAAAATTGGCGTTTCTACCTCCATGAAATTATGCTCGTCTTCTAGATAACGGCGCATAGTTTTAACTACCTGATGCCGTAGCTGTAAATTTTTCGCCATGCGATCGCGTCTTAAATCGAGATAGCGATGCTTGAGCCGTAGTTTTTCTCCCACGGTCTCCGTATCGGCAGTAGAAACCTGAAATGGTAACTGTTTGCTCACTGCATTGAGAACTTCGATTGATTCAGCATAAATTTCGACTTGTCCCGTCGGTAAATTGTCGTTGAGAGATTCGGGGGGACGCTGACTAACCCTGCCCACGGCTTTAACTACATATTCACTCCGAAGAGATTCTGCATCGGCATAGGATTGGGGAGTGCGTTGCGGATCGCTCACAATTTGGACTGTACCAGTGCGATCGCGTAAGTCAATAAAGATAACTCCTCCGTGGTCGCGACGACGATCGACCCAGCCGAAGATAGTTACTGTTTGGTCTATATGTTCGGCTCGTAGTTCGCCACAGTAATTTGTTCTCATGCCCAGTAGCTAAGTAAATAGTAAAATACAGCGTCTCTAAGAGTAACAAAATCTCCCCCCATATTGTCTACCATTCACTCTATCTGTTATGACTCAAAACAATTACCGGGAATCTGATCGCGGTTGACCGTTTAATTCTTGCCTCACCTAACTTTCTCTTGCGATCACTTACAAAATAGAGCTTAAGATACGGGACATCTCATATAAAGCTACTTACAATGAATTGAGTTTCTTAACGATACCGTGCAGTTTGGCGGGGCAAAAAAAGGCGATCGCTATTAAGTATGTCATCAATCTGCTGTTTTTCTAGATGATTTCAGCCGCACGTTTCACTAAGGCATCAACCCAACCGCTTTTGTAACTGGCGCCGTCCTCTTGTACCTATGTTCTTACGTTTCTCTCATCAGGCAGATCCCGATCTAGCTAATCTCAGCGATACCAATAAGTTCAAGTACTTACTAATTTTATCCGCAGTTGCCACTTCTCTCTGCGTCGGCTTTAAACCGGCGAGCCAAGCTCTAACTACTATTAATACCGAACCGGAAGCCCTAGTGGTACTGGGAGGTCATGAAGAACGAGAACGCTATGCCGCTAAGCTAGCCCTACAGTATCCCGAACTACCTATTTGGCTCTCTTCGGGCAGTCCCCAGGCATATGCTCGACGAATTTTTGCTAATGCTGGAGTTAAAAGCGATCGCCTCAAGTTTGATTATGCTGCCAGCGACACTTTGACTAACTTCACCACCCTCGTAGATGAGCTAGAGGCAGAGGGGATCGAGCATGTCTATCTAATTACTTCCGAAAATCACATGAAACGAGCCAAAATAATCGGTGACATTGTTTTTGGCAGTCGTGGGATTGATTTTGAACCGATCTCCGTCCCCTCAGAAAATCCTCCCGAATCATTGCAAAAGTCTTTTCGAGATGGCGCGAGGGCAGTCTTTTGGCTGGTAACCGGCCGTACTAACCCCAAGTTGCTAGAGTTGGGCAAGCGATGTCTGGAACTGCTTTAGATGGTTTATATTTACGTCTGATGTGAATTAACGACCATAACTGTTAACCTGAGGAAAATCCTCTCCCTAGCAGCATTTAGATGAATACTCCCGGTCACTACATTCTCAATTTAGCTTTACTGGGTACAACTCTTGCTCCCGATCGGAGTTTGGCGATCGCGATCGGCGCAATTTTACCGGACGTGCCAATTTTCATCTTTTACTTTGTGGCCAAGTTTATTGACAAGATGCCCGAGAGCAAAATTTGGAGCGAAGGCTACGAACAACCTTTCTGGCAAAATATTATTGCCCTATTTCACTCTATTCCCCTCGCCTTAATTGGCGTCGCCATATTTTATTTTCTCGATTGGCAGGTAGGCATGATTCTCTGTATCAGTATGGTGGGTCATTCTTTACTCGATCTGCCCGTCCATCATGATGATGCCCATCGTCATTTTTATCCTTTTAGTGACTATCGCTTTATTAGTCCCTTTTCCTACTGGGATCGCCATCATTATGGTCGGATAGTCGCCTTTATCGAAATGGCCTTGGTATTGGGAGTCAATCCTCTTGTTTTCAGTTTACTAAACTCCCCCTGGACAAAAGGCATCGTGATTGCGATCGACTTGTTTTATCTCTTAGGCTATTATCGCTTTTACTTATTTTCTGGCTAGATCGAATTAACTCAGTCGCACTAAGCTAGACTGTCCATTGTCCATTGTCCATTGTCCATTGTCCATTAACTATGCTTTCTCCTTGGCGTTCGTCACTTGCTAGTGCGATTCATCGCAATCGTTCTAAACCTCATTCGCGTTATTTTCAGCTTGCTACCATTAGTCCCGATGGCTATCCCCGTAACCGTACCGTGGTGTTTCGTGGTTTTCTCGATGATGACAGCGATCGCTTGAAAATTATTACGGATGCCCGCAGTGCCAAAATTGGCGATATCGCCCACCAGTCCCAAGCAGAAATATGTTGGTATTTCACTAAAACTCGCGAACAGTTCCGTATTTCCGGCAGTCTTCAGCTCATTACTTCATCTAATTCAGACTTATTTCTCCACAAGGCTCGGCAGATAACCTGGCATAATTTATCCGACCCCGCGAGATCGCAGTTTGCCTGGCCCGAACCCGCCCAACCAGCAGCAGAAGCATCGGCTTTTGAGGTGACTCCCCCCGATCCTCAAGTTCCCCTAGACAATTTTTGTCTCTTATTATTGGCACCTACTAAAATTGACCATCTTCAGCTCAAGGGGAATCCACAGCAGCGTTTTCTCTATGCTCGGGAACGCGATCGCTGGACAACCCGAGGAGTTAATCCTTAACAGTCAACAGGTATGGAATCAGAGATTATGCTTTATTAAAATTGCTGTGGGACAATGCCCTGCGACGGAATGAGGTGAGTTTGTTTAACTGTAGGTACAGAAGTTACCCCGCCATCGTCAGGTAGATACTTTGATGATTTACGATGACAATCGGGCTAGGGATTAAGTGAAATTGTCGAAAATGCTATCTAATTTGACTGATTAGAGGGTAAAGAAGAAAGTGGGTGATTATGGAGTTTGAATGGGACGAGGATAAGCGTCAGTCTAATCTGAGCAAACACGGTATTGATTTTGTTCGGGCTGCTAGTATTTTCAACAGTCCTATTTTAGAAAAGGAAGATAATCGTTATGATTATGGGGAGAGCCGATTTATTGCTCTGGGAGAAACAAATGGAATAGTTCTCTTTGTTGTCTACACCATGCGCGGTTCAGTTTATCGAATTATTAGTGCTAGGAGGGCTACAAAGCGTGAGCAACAACAATATTACCAGAGTATCTATGAATGAACTTAAACAAACTAAAGATTTGACTGATTGGAAAAAAGTCACAGAAATGACTGAAGCAGAGATAGAAGCTTCAGCTAAAGCCGATCCTGATTGTCAGCCCACTGATAATGATTTTTGGGATGATGCTAAGGTGGCTAAGTTAAACCCTCATAGAGTCAATCAATAATAACTACAACTTTCTTCTACTGGGGTAATCCTTTGAATTTAAGTCTTATTTTGATAGAAAACGAGTTATTTGGTCATGGCTGACACTTCCTGACAATGCTCTGGATGATCCCATTGCTGCTATTTGTCCGAACGAGCTAATAATATAAGCGCTGTACAGTTCGAAAAGCTTTATATTCATCTTCTAATAACAGCTTTTGGGTAACGTCAGTTATTAATCAGTCCTAAAGGAGAAAGGCATTCTTTTCAACCCATGTAGCTGCGTGACCGAAGGGAATACTTTAGTGCAAATAATTAGTAACTAGTAATCAATATTTGGTTTAGTGAAAGAAATTGGGGATCTCGGAGAACAGTTAATCGGTCGCTGGTTGGAGTTGCAGGGATATAGCATTTTAAAGCGTAACTGGCGTTGTCGTTGGGGCGAGGTCGATCTTATCGCTAGGGAAAAGTCATCGGACACGATCGCCTTTGTTGAAGTTAAAACTCGTGGAGATCGCAATTGGGATGCAGACGGCTTGCTGGCGGTTAACGACCAAAAACAGCAAAAGATAATTCAAACTGCCGCTTTATTTCTGGCTCAATATCCCGAACTAGCTGACTTACCCTGTCGTTTCGATCTTGCTCTGGTTAGCTATCAACTGTTGCCCAATCACTCTAAAACAGCAACTAATTTTAGCGCCGAAATTGCCCAGATCCCCAAGTTAGCGATCGCCGAATCAATCACCCTCGGCTCTTATTTACTGACGGTGCGATCGTATTTAGCGGCAGCTTTTGATTGACCATAATCAGTGGATAGCTTCCCTACAATTCATGCCGAAAACCTGAGCGATTTTCTCCGTAATTTTTCAGCAGTAAAAATACTAGGTTGCCTGCCTTTAACTATTTTCATGCCTGGTATAGTTACTGAGTTTTGGTACGAACACTAACTTATTATTAAGTTAACTCAATGATTGTTTTCCTAATATTAGTATTGTGCGATCATCAGGTAAGTTTTAGCTGTATTTCCAGCTTGACTTTGTTAACGATTTTGTTTTTTCTTACCCCGTTCAGGCTAATAATGTAACCAAAGCGACTAGCCAAACTTTTTTTATTTTCTTTCCAATCATCGTTTATCGGGCATAAAAGCAGCTATTTTTAGGAAAAAACATATTCTTTCGTGATTTATGCCGGATATTTGTCTGCTTAGTATCTCTAGCAGATCGTATT
>JBCBIN010000076.1:0-11848 GCA_038524555.1 Cyanobacteria bacterium J06623_7
TTCTTTCCCGACGTTCCACCTCAGTTTGAGCCTTAGTGGGAAAGAAAGCAGCGGCGATCGCGAACTCCCGTATTTTCCGGACAGAAGTTACGCGAGGAGGCAGTCGTCCCCAGAAGTAGAGGAGAGGTCATTAGCGAGATTGCAGTGCGTTTTGTCGATGCTGAGGGCAACCTAGTACGAGGTAAAACCAAACCGATAATTATTACCCAAGAATTTGCTTTAGAACCAGGAGATGTATACGATGCTGACCTGGCTAAATCTAGTCTGAGTCGAGTTTTAGATTTACTGATTGTAGATCGCGCGAGTCTTAGCCTAGAAGCGATGGAATCGGGTCAAACGATTATGCTAATTGCCGTGGAGGAAAACAGTAATTTGGCGATCGGTTTTGGTCTGACGTTGCCAGCGCCAACTGCCCTACAGGGTTCGGTCAGACCCGTTACGGTTCCGGCATTATCTGATAGCCCGACTGGTTTTGGGGTAGGGGTTAGAGTCGGCTTACTCAATCTAGGCGGACTCAATCAGGGAGTGAGTTTGGGGGTAGAAGGTGGGGAAGATACTTTTGGCTTTAACTTAGGCTATCGTCGCTTTTTACGAAGCGATCGCGGTTTAGGAATCAATCTGTTTAATCGTCGTGGGGTTGAGGCAGAATTTGACGGTGGCGACCCCGATATTAATCTCAGCAATGATATCGACCCGGTAGTGCATCGTTTTGGAGGCGGAATTGAATATTTTTTCCCTATCGCTGATGTTTGGCAAGGAGCGATCGGCACCTCATATCAGAAGGTATCGATTCGCGACGGCGTATTTAGCGATAATCTTCAATCTACCGATGCTTTGGGCAATCGTCTCACCGTTAGCGACAGCGGGCAAGATGAATTTTTGACCCTTAATTTTGCTACCGTGTTAAATCGTGAGGATAATCCTCGCAATCCAACCGCTGGCTATAAGCTGCTGTTGGGTAGTGATCTATATCTTCCCCTGGGAGACGGCGATATTTTGGCTCATCGTTTGGCGGCTAACTATACTCATTATCTGCCCGTACCGTTATTTGGCTTTACCCGGGGTGCCAAGACTCTAGTGCTAAATGTCCAGGGAGGCACTATTTTAGGCGACGGGATTCCCTATGAATCTTTTTTATTGGGGGGTTCTAGTTCCGTTCGGGGTTATAGTACCAGCGAAATTAGCACTGCCCGCAGCTTTATTCAGGGAACTGCCGAGTATCGCTATCCCATTGTCAATCTCACCGCCCTAAATAACCAAATTGAAGTTGGGGGAACATTTTTTGTCGACTATGCCAGCGACTTAGGTTCTGCCGATGCGGTCATTGGTCGTCCGGGAGTAGTCCGCGATCGCACGGGGTCTGGTTGGGGATACGGTCTCGGATTAAGAACCTTAACACCTGTTGGGGCGGTACGCACGGAATTTGCCCTTAACGATGCCGGAGACAGGGAATTTATTTTCACCATAGGCGATCGCTTTTAGGTAAAAGGTAAATTTTGATGCTATTTGAGTTTGTTAAAGACAGAATACTGGCGATCGGGTTCGGCTAAATTGTTACAATTAGTAAAATAGCTACAGGTCAAAACTATCTTGTTTGGTTCCCTCGAACTGAAAAATATTTATTGGTGCAATTCTTCTCGCTGTTGGTCATGGCTTTTATTGCCGGGATTATCGCTGTTGACAATAGGCTGTTTGCCATCGAGCGAAAATTCTAATGCCGATACCGTTAATTCCCAGTCCCCACAAGGTATCGCCGTTGATGTTGCCATTGCCCGGCGGAGTTCTCTTCAGCCGGAAATAGAATATGTCGGTACGACTTTTCCCGTACGGGAAGTTACTCTTCGTGCTCGTAGTGAAGGAGAAATTAAAGATTTAACGGTAGATGTAGGCGATCGCGTTACTCAGGGACAGGCACTAGCTAGAATTGATGATTCAATTTCCACTGCCGCTGTAGGAGCAGCCGCCGCAGAAGTTGCCGCCCGACAGGCAGAGGTTACCAGCCAACAGGCAGAGGTTAATGAAGCGATCGCTCAGGTAGAACGAGCTAAGTTTGAACTCCAACAAGCAAAGTCTGACGCCGCCAGATTTGAGGGGTTGGTCGATCGGGGTGCCGTTGCCGAACAGCAAGCAGAACTGGCGAGAACGGCAGTTAAAACCGCAGAACAGGCAGTAAGAGTTGCGGAACAGCAGGTGCTCAACCGCAAGGCAGCAGTAGAGAGCGCTCAACGTCGTGTAGCGGCACAAGAGGCGTTGGTGAGACAGGAACGACAGCGGAAATCTTTTACCGTTTTATCCTCGTCCGTGACGGGGGCAGTACTAGAACGGATGTTAGAGCCAGGAGATTTAGCCCGCTTGGGAGATGAAATATTGCGTTTGGGCGACTTGAATCAAATTGTAGTTCGAGTCCAGATTTCCGAGCGAGAGCTATCTCAAATAGAATTGGGACAAAAGGCACGGGTACGGCTAGATGCTGTTGGCGATCTCACTTTAACGGGAAAGGTAACGCAAATCTCTCTAGCTGCGGATGCTACTACCCGCTTGATTCCTCTAGAGGTAACTATTCCCAATCCCGATCTACGTTTAGGACGAGGATTATTAGCCCGAGTTAAGTTTGAGTCACCAAAACTAAGCCTAGTAGTACCGGAAACAGCGTTACAGATCCAGGATGGAGTCAACAACAATAATACTGGGTCTTCCATAGCCACTATTTTTACCCTACAACGTTCAGCAGCAGCAACCACCGTCAGGGCACAGTCGGTAACTATTGGCGATCGCGTTAACTCTCGGGTCGAGATTTTGTCGGGACTCACCCCCGGTACAGAATATGTAGTCAACAGCAGCCGAGAACTAAAGGACGGCGATCGAGTGCGCTTGAGCTTTCTATCTGAATCAAATTCCGTTAATTAACTGATGTTAGGCAAAACAACGAAAAGTCAATACTTAAAACAAGATAATCAAAAAAGATTAATTAACCCTTTTCCCTTTAACCAGCCTTGACAGATTAATCAGTGCGTAACATCAGCTAGTGATACTGTCTTAAAAACACTCTTGATGATGATATATTGCTCTAGATGTTAAAGCTGTACGGCAACTGAACCTCTAACGACAAAAGGTCTGCCAACATAAATACCGCGCACCGAACTGGTATCTGCAGATTCAATATAGTCTACGTCAAACAGATTATTAAAGTTTAGACGCAGTTGCCAATTCTGGCGTTTATAGAAAAGTGCGGCATTAGTTAGAAAATAACTGTCTACCTCAAAGCCGTTGGGTAAACCCCCCTGTCTTTCCCCTACAAAGTTGAACCCTAAACCCAAACCCAAACCCTGAAAATCCCCCTGTTGAATTTCATAAGTCGTCCATAAGCTAGCGCTATGTTCGGGGATATTGGGAAAACGGCTGCCAATCAAATCGGCATCATCATCTTCGGTAATTTCCGAATCAATATAGGCATAGCCAGCAACAACATTCCAACCCGGCATAATCTCCCCCGCCACGTCAAATTCTATACCTTGGCTCTGCTGGCGATCGATAATCACCGCCGCAAAAGGATTTAGTCGATCTTCCGTTGCCACGTTTTCTTTATCTAAATTGAAATAGGCGACGGTTGCAGCAAGACGATTGGGTACGATATCAGCCTTAACTCCAATCTCAAATCCATCCCCTGTTTCTGGTTCGAGTAAACTACCATCAGCCGAACGATTGTATAAAAAAGGATTGGGATTAAAAGATTCGCTATAGTTGCCATACAGGGAAATTGCTTCAATTGGCTGGTAAACGATGCCAATGCGGGGAGTAAAAGCATCACTATCCTGAGAAACTTCGCTATCGTCTAAAGTATTGGTAGTAGTGCGATCGAACGTATCATAACGCAATCCCGCTAATAGAATGAGATTATCTAACAAATCGATTTTATCCTGAACATAAATCCCCAAGCGATCGCTGCTAACCTCATCATTATTAAAAAAGTCAATCTCTTCGGGTTCGGGAGAGACAAAGGCATCATAATCTGGATCGAAGATATTGAGAAATGCCAAATTAGGATTAGAAAAATTTAGCGGAAAGGGGTCGAATCTAGTGCTTAAGTCGTTTGGACTTTTGTTTAGATCTACACCCAATAAAAGATTGTGTTCGACTTTTCCCGTGGTCAAATTACCTTCAACGTTGGTATATAAAGTAAAGCTGTCTTCCACTCGTTCTTCCCGAACAAAAGTACGAGTTATAGTCCCTGTGTTGTCGTCAATAAAAAAAGGTACAGCCAAGGTACCGTCAGGATCGTAACTATTGCCAATATAGCGAAAGGCATTCCGAATTTTCCAATCTTCGTTAAAACGATGCTCGAAAGTATAGCCAGTATTGATAAATTCTCGATCTGCTTTATCGCTGGGATTATTAATCACTCGTTCCCGGGGAATATCAGCCGGTTCACCATCAATGACGGCTGTCCCAGAATCTACAGGTCTAGTTTCGGTGGTGTATTCAAGATTAAAAGACAAATCGGTGCTATCAGAAATTTGCCAAGCTAAAGTTGGAGCCACGAAAAAACGCTCGAAACCATTATCGAAGTCACGAAAGCCATCTTCAAATTGATACAGGACATTGAGTCGGTAGCTCAGGTTGCCAGATTCGGTCAAAGCACCAGACAAATCGACGGGAAACCGTACGAAGCGATCGTTTCCTAACTGAAGCTGTAAATCATAAAGAGGTTTACTTACCGGCTGCTTAGAAACAAGATTGATTAATCCGCCAGGTTCACTTTCACCAAAGACAACTGAGGCAGGACCTTTGACAATTTCTACTCGCTCTAAGTTAGCTGTTTCTGGTATTCCCTGAGCAGCTCGATTGTATACTCTAAAGCCATCTCTTAAAATAGCGCTACGATTGAAGCCTCTAATCGCCAGATCCGCTCCACGACCAAAATTGTTACCCGAGAATATCACGCCGCTGCTGCTGGTGACAATTTCTTCGATCGAGATAGCCTGACGATCTTCGATCACCTGTTGGGGAACAATCTGTACTGATTGGGGCAAATCTCGTAAGGGTATATCAGTTCGCGTTGCCGTAGTGGCATCGGCAGCATAATAATTTTCTTCGGCTGCACCGGTGGCGATAATCGCAATCTCTTCCTCGACCTCAGCTTGGTTAGTTTGGGCTCTGCCTGTAGGAGTAATGCTTAAGACGACTGAATTTTGGGGGGAAGGTATTATTTCTACGCGAGGAGTTTGTGTTTCCCCCACAACGAGCAAACGTACGCTACTGTCATCTAGCTGAGATAAGCTGACTTGTTTAATTCCGGGGGCAGGATTAGTCTGGGTCACACCATTTTTAATCGCGGGCGCCAGAGTAGCATCCAAAATCTCAACTACCAAATTGTTGCCTTCTGGAAAGATTAGCGGCACTAATCTCGCTCCTTCTGTGGTTAAAACTACTTGTAGTTCTCCCTCGGTTTCCTCTACTTTTACCCCCGTTACAGCAGTTAGATTACTCTGGGAGATTAAATCTTGTGCCGAATTAGAGACTCGGTGGCGTGAGGAAGTATCTCGAACAGTATTTATCTTTGTTCTGGGCGATTTATTATGGCTAGTCTCGGCAACAGCGGGATTTATTGCCATAAACGATGATAATAAGCTTAATTTAGCTATAAAAACACCATATTCTAAGAGATTTAATTTCATAGTCCCGATCTATTATTTTTTATACTTAGATTAATGAGGATATTATCCCAATAAGATTCAATCAGCTATAAAAAATTTGGCAGCAATAAACAGTATTGTGAATTTGGCAACTCCCAAAATTTATAGTCATTCCAAACAAAAAAGTCCGGGTTTTCCCAGACTAAAAAATTAAGCTATGCTATTTGCTATTGGGCTTAAATAGTCAAAGCTTATATGTCATCGACGGAAACAATTGAAATATAGTTAATCTTGGTGTTTTCTCCGCCAATGGCATCTACCGTCAGACTACCGTCGGTCACTTCAAAGACTCCCGTCGCCTCCGTAAACGCCTGTGCCCCTAGAGGCAAATCGCCAGTAATGTCAGAACCAGTGGGGATAGATTCAGAGCCAGTCGGGATAAACTCCGAGATGAGGTTTTCCCCTTCAATATTAATTACGTGAGCGCTATCAAAAAATTCAGGATCGCCAACACCAACAGTAACCTCGTATTGACCATTAGCTAGTTCATATTCCCAAGCCGCAGGAGTTGTTACAGACTGACCAGATCGAGGTAAGCCGGTAGGATACTGCATATGAATTAGAGAGTCTGTTAAGGGTTGTTCTGACTCGTCAGTCAATAAAGTATCGCGATCGCGTCCATTAACTACAATATCAATGGGCGTTAAGTCTGCCGTTCCCGCACTATCTTCTGTTACCCAGCCATACCCTAGGTCTGGGTCGTAGGCTTCGCCAATATCTTGAATAAATCCTTCTGGAGCATCAGCTCGGGGAACACCAAAGTTGAAGTTAATTTCCCCATCAATAGGTTCGATAGCTTCCGCCGCTTCGTCATCTGTGTTCTCGGTGATCGACGTCGCCGCATCAATCCGAGCATCGCCAACATCAGCACCAGATAAACTAGCGGAGCCTAAAGCATCGGCAAGTTCGGGAGCAACTAGTAAATCAGCTTCAGAAATAGTTAGTCCATCCTCAATCGAAGTATCGCCCGTACCGCTAATATCGAAGAGAATTTCTAAATCTAGAACATCGTCAGTCGTGTCAGATATAAAGAAACCGCTAGCGGTATTAGATACTCTCGCCGGATCGAAACCAATGGAAAAATCTCCTACCGTTACTTCTTGACCACTGAGATCGAGGGTAACTGTCCCCGAATGCTGGATTGTCCCGCCTAGAGGGGTAAAAGGTTCAGTTTCAAAACTGAAGTCTGTATCTTCGACAATGGGGAAACCTAAGGGAAATTCTTCAGAAAATGCTTCGCCATCAGTGTCGGCACTAACTAAAGTAATTTCTGCTGCTAATTCTAATAAGGGTAAGTTCAGAGAAACGCTGGTATTTCCCGAATCAACCAGGGCGATTTGAGTCATGAATTTAATTTAATGTAGTGAGAATTTTTTTATCAATCTTATTCTAGTAGCATTTGTTACTTCACCAAATAATCTTAGATACTTTTAAGTTTTCAGTTGAAATTTGCCCAAAAAAAGGGCGGACATCGAGCCCACCCGTAAGAATTAATTAGATTTATTTTGCGATCAAGTTAACGAGTTGCTTCGACCAATACCTGCTCTTGTACCGCAGTAACTGTCGTGTTGCCAGCCTCATCTAGATCGACTAGGGCATTATCGCCATCGTTAACGCGACCAGATAGAATTGCTTCGGCCAAACTATCTTCCAGCAGACGCATAATAGCTCTACGTAGGGGTCTTGCACCATAGCTGGGGTCAAAACCTTCTTCGATTACCTTATCTTCAAACGCCGTAGTTACGCCGATTGTAATCTCGCGTTGTTCCTCTAGTCGGTTGGAGATTTCCTGTAACAGAATAGTCGCAATCTGTCTGACCTCGGGTCTGGTCAACTGACGGAAGACTATTACCTCATCGAGACGGTTAATAAACTCGGGGCGGAAATAATTTTTTAGTTCCTGATTAACCAGATCTTTAATGCGGTTATATTGCGCCTCATCTTTGTCGCCAGAAAATTCAAATCCTAAGCCACTACCGCCTTTTTCGATTACCTTCGACCCAATATTAGAGGTCATAATAATCACGGTATTTTTAAAGCTAACGGTGCGTCCTTGAGCATCAGTCAAACGACCATCATCCAATAACTGAAGCATGAGGTTAAAGACATCGGGATGAGCTTTTTCAATCTCATCAAAGAGGACGATGCTATAGGGTTGACGACGTACTGCCTCGGTTAGCTGTCCACCTTCGTCATAACCCACAAACCCTGGAGGAGAACCAATTAGTTTAGAAACAGTATGAGATTCCATGTACTCGGACATATCGATCCGAATAATCGCTTCTTCCGAACCAAACATCTGGGCAGCGAGGGCTTTAGCCAGTTCAGTCTTACCCACCCCAGTAGGGCCAGAGAAAAACAGGCTAGCAATGGGTCGATCGCGATCGCCCAATCCAGAACGAGACCGTCTGAGGGCACGAGAAACTGCTTTTACGGCTTCATCCTGACCGATTACTCGCTCGTGAAGGTCATCTTCTAGATACATTAGCGCTTCTGATTCGGTTTCCGTCATTTTGGTCACGGGAACACCAGTCCAAGCGGCGACGATTTTGGCGATCGCTTCTTCATCTACCACGGGAGTTAAAGCTTCGGGATTAATAGTAGCTACGTCGCTATCGTTTTCTTCCTTACTCTGCAAACAGTGGTTAAGATGGGTGCGGGAACCAGCCTCGTCGATGAGGTCAATTGCCTTATCGGGTAAAAAGCGATCGGTAATATATCTTTCGGAAGAAGTTACTGCCGTACGAATGGCTTCATCGGTATATTTAACCTTGTGGAAGTCTTCATAGGTTTTACGCAATCCTTGAAGAATTTCGATCGCATCTTCAACGGAAGGCTCGCCCACCATGACCTTTTGGAAACGTCGTTCTAAAGCCGCATCTCGCTCGATATACTGACGGTACTCATCGAGAGTAGTACTGCCAAGACATTGAATTTCACCTCGGGCTAAAGCCGGCTTGAGCATATTGGCCGCATCCATAGCACCACCCATAGCTCCCGCACCGACGATGGTGTGAATCTCGTCAATTACAAGTATAATGTTGCCCGCCTGACGAACTTCCTCCACAATGCCTTTGAGGCGTTCTTCAAACTCACCCCGAAACTTAGTTCCAGCCAGTAAGGAACCCATATCGAGGCTAATTACTTCTTTATCCGCCAGCAGGGAAGAGACATCACCTTCAACAATCCGTTGGGCTAGTCCTTCGGCGATCGCGGTTTTACCGACTCCTGGCTCACCAACCAGAATAGGATTGTTTTTTGTCCGGCGACCTAAAATCTGTACCGCCCGTTCGATTTCCGGATATCTACCCACCACGGGGTCGAGTTTGCCCTCGCGAGCTAGTTCGGTCAGATTGATGCTAAATTCTTTAAGCTTGGCAGATTTTTCTTTACCGCCACCAAAGCCAAAGGGATTATTTTTGCTACCGGCAGCCACGACTTCCGCTTCACCTAACTTTTTGATTAAATCAGTTCTAAGCTGTCTGAGGTTAACGTTTTGCTTGGTGAGCAACTTAACCGCCATATTGTCTGTTTGCTTGATCATCGCTAACAGAATATGTTCGGGGCTAATAAAATTGCTTTTTAGCTGACGCGCTTCGTTGAAAGCCTGTTCGAGTATTCTTTTCGCCTTGGGAGTAAAGGGAATATTGGCGGGAATGAACCCAGAACCTTTACCAACTACGTCGATGGCTAGCTCTCTAGTACGCTCTAGCTCAATATTTAAATTTGCTAATAATTCTGCTGCTGTTGATGTTCCCTCCCCAATCACCCCCAATAAAATGTGTTCGGTGCCCACGAGATTGTGACCGGTGTTGCGTGCCTCCTCTTGTGCGAGGACAACATTTTTTATGGCTTTTTCATTGAAGTATTCAAACATGGTTCAAACAACTCCTTGAGTATATTAAATTTACATTTCTTTATTTGATGTCTTTAATTTATCGTTTTTGACTGTCAATATGTAGTGGTAAAAGCCGTAATTTTTTACTTTTTAAGCTTTAACGGCAGAAATCTACAGTCAGAAATAGTTCCTATGATTGACGAAGGCTATATCAAATATCAATGTTACTGGTCGTCAGAAGAAGCGATCGCCGAATCGGATATTACTGCCTTAAACTCCTGGCGCGATCGGCTATATCAACTCGGTCTGATTGGCGTTTACGATAACGGAATTGGTTTTGGCAATCTCAGTCGCCGTCTCCTTGACTCCGAACAATTGATTATTTCGGGAACTCAGACAGGAGGATTGTCCCGCCTTGGAGCCGAACACTACACCAAAGTAACGGACTACAGTTGGCAAGATAACTACGTCACCTGTCAGGGGCTGATTAAGGCGTCATCGGAAACTTTAACCCATGCCGCAATTTATAGCGCACTCCCCCAAGTCAACGCCGTAATTCACGTTCATCATCAGACTCTCTGGACGCATTTGCTACACCGACTGCCGACCACCGATCCCAACTGCGCCTACGGTACCCCAGAAATGGCAACCGAAATTATGCGACTCTGCCAGCAACCGTCCACCCAAGAACGGCAAATTATCGCCATGAGCGGTCACGAATCGGGAATTTTAAGCTTTGGAGTGGATCTAGACCAGGCCGGAGAAGTATTATTGAAGCATTTCGCCACTATTAAGCCAAATAAATTAACCTATTAGGTGCAAGCTGAGGCTTGTATTCGGCGAGAGACGTTATTGGCTAATGAATTGCATTAATTAGTCGGTTCTGACATATTACATAAAACAATATAAAATACCCGACGAACTAAATTGACTAGAAAACACAGACAGAAATATCGTTTTTTCGTGCTGTCCTTACTGGCAGTTGCCAGCTATCTGCTAAGCATTACCTTTAGTCCAGTAGCTACAGCCAAGCTGTTTGATGGCCCCGTAGATAGACTCGGTCTTGAAGAGCGAGTTGCCTTAAAAAGAGGAGAAGTTATCTTTCTCGGGGAAGATGGTCAGTATACTTCGCGCTTCTTGATGAATACAACCATGGATAAGGCTTGGGAGGTTTTGACCGATTACGAAAACTTTGCCAATTTTTTGCCGGGAGTTACTAGCTGTAAAGTAGTTGAAAGTAACGGCGATCGCAAAGTATTCGAGCAGATCAACAAAGTCAAAACCCTCGTTTTTAGCATTGAATCGCGGGTGAAGGTGGCCACAGTCGAATCTTATCCCCAACAAATTGCTTTTGAGGCGGTAGATGGAGATTTGGAGACGATGGACGGAACCTGGTTATTAGAACCCGTATCTCCCTATCCTAGTGCCCCACCTAACCAAGTATTAGTTACTCATAAAGTTAGTGTCGAGCCGGCTAAAGCCCCTAGCGATAGTATTTTCTTCAGTATCTACGAAGATCGCCTACAGGAGACTCTCGAAGCCCTCAAAACCGAAACAGAACGACGCTCGGCAGTGGTTATGGATAACTAGGCTGTTGATTTAATCCCGATCAATACCATCAATATCTATTGATCGCTGTCGCTGTGCTTCGTATAACAACAGGGCAGAAGCGATCGCCACATTTAAAGATTCCACCTGATTTGCCAGGGGGATTTTTATTTGTCTATCGGCCAAAGCGATTAATTCTGTCGATAATCCCGCACCTTCATTTCCCAACAAAATTAAGCTCGGCTGACAAAAATCTACTTCCCAATACGTTTCAGTCGCTTGGGCGGTAGTGGCAATAATTTGTACTCCTTGCTGCTGCTGCTGCTTAACTAACTGCGGTAAATCTATCCCTGTGGCTACGGGTAGCTGAAACCACTGTCCTGCACTGGAACGAAGCACTTTAGGGCTGTAGAGATCGACGCTATTGTGGCTCAACCATAGACCGTTTGCCTGGGTGGCGGCAGCAGTACGAATAATCGTGCCCAAATTGCCTGGGTCTTGTATTTTCTCTAAAGCAAGACCCAGATGTTCTATGGTGGGGTTAACCCTAGAAGCTGGACGAGATGCTGTGGCGACAACCCCATCGGGATTAACGGTAGTAGATATTGCTTCTAGAACCAAGCGATCGACTAATTGGGTTTTAACTTTTTTTTCGTCAATCTTGTCCCATAATTGCGGGTGACGAATCTGCCATTGTTCTGTATAAAAAATAAGATCGAGCTTATAATCAGCCTGAAGCGCAGCCTCAATTAAATTGGTTCCTTCAACT
>JBCBIN010000077.1:0-11833 GCA_038524555.1 Cyanobacteria bacterium J06623_7
AAAATTTTCTATCATTAGAGAGATCGCCTTTCTAGGTCAAGTAATTGTTAACGAAACAATCGGGTATGGAGACTCAAAAAAATCAATTATCGACTACTTAAAACTGTTCTAACTGCTCTAACTGCTCTAACTGCTCTAACTGTTGGTTATAATATCTAAAAAAATAGATTGCGATCGTGACTGAAGCTAAAGATAGCAACAAAAAGCAAGACTCAGAATCTTCCCAAAAAGATAAAGCAAAATCTGCTCAGAAACCTGCGAAAAAGAGCAAGAAAGTGCCTAATTTTGAAGAAGAAGATCTGTATAAAGTTCACTACGACTTCTAGACTTTGTATACACCTGATGGGGATTAGCGGTGAGACCCTGCATTATGCTTTGCAGTAACCTTTAGGGAAACTCATCACAAATGCCTAATCCCTATTCCCTAGTTCCCAATCACCAGAACGAATAAACTTGAATAGACTGATTAAATGTCTCAAAATTAATTGAGGCGATCGAGAATGTTAACACTCAGCTTAACTTATCGTTTTTTGGCTTAGTTTGGCGCTAGGATCTAGGTAGATATATCAAGCAATATTTAAGCAATAATTATGCCTCGTACCCAGAGAAACGATAACTTTGTTGATAAGACTTTTACCGTCATGGCAGACATTATTCTCAAGGCGCTGCCCACCAACAAGCAAGCAAAAGAAGCCTTTGCCTACTATCGCGACGGGATGTCGGCTCAGGGAGACGGGGAATACGCCGAAGCTTTAGAAAACTATGAAGAGGCTCTAACTTTAGAAAAAGATCCCAACGATCGCAGCTATATTCTTTACAATATGGGTCTAATTTACGCTAGTAACGGTGATACTGATAAGGCGATCGAGCTATACATAGAGGCGATCGAACTCAACCCCAGAATGCCCCAGGCGTTAAATAACGTGGCGGTAATCTATCACTACGAGGGGGAAAAGGCGAAAGAAGCTGGAAATGTCGAGGTGGCAGAATCTTTCTACGACAAGGCAGCGGAGTACTGGAAACAGGCAATTAGAATTGCTCCCAATAATTATCTCGAAGCGCAAAACTGGCTCAAGATAACTGGACGCTCGGAAATGGACGTATTCTTTTAACAGTTATACAGTTAACAAGAATTGATATCCTTTGACCCTTTCCCCTTAACCTTTAACCAGCCTCAGCAGATGAATGAGTGCATAACATTAGTAATTAGTAACCAGTAATCAATATGACAATCGATCGCGCAGAAGTTAAAAAAGTAGCTAATTTGGCTCGGCTCAATATTACCGAAGGGGAAGAAGCGGAGTTTACCACCCAGCTTAATAGTATTTTGGAGTATTTTGACCAGTTAAGCGAACTCGATACTACGGACGTTAAACCCACCACTAGGGCGATCGAAACTAGTAACATTACCCGAGAGGATCGGGTCACTCCCTTTGCTTATAAGGAAGAACTTTTGGAAGCAGCACCAGAACAACAGGGTGACTTTTTCCGCGTGCCCAAAATTATCAGTAGCGACGAGGGTTAAACCTCAGATTACTGCTACTTAAGGAGATATTCTCTAAGCAAACGATAGGGTCGAATTAGATAGTACAGAGCAAAGAGGGATTTAGGCAGTTTGAGGGCATCCCATTCTTTGGCGGTTGGGGTAAATAGTAACGCGGTCAAAAAACGCAGCTTACCCCGATTACTATCGGTAATGTTCAGCAAAAAAGCGTAGTCTTCCCACTGAGTAAAGCATCTCGCAAAGATTAGCTGGCGTACCTGCTGGAAGAGTTTCTGTGCCCGAGAGTTAGTAGAGATACCCTGAAGGAGTGATGGGGGTATTTCAGTTTGATAGAAATCCCGTGCCAACAATAGACCTAAGTGGAGCATGGTGGTGAGCTTAAGCTCCTGTGCCTGTTGTTGAATTTGCTGCCAGTCTAGCTCTGGGTGGCTACCGATAAATTCTGACAGGTCGCAGATCCATTTTAAAGATTGCCAACAGTGTTTGGAGCCGTGGAAACAGAGATAGAGCACCATTACCTCAGGGGCAAATTGGGGTAGCTTATTATCAGCAATAACTACTTCGGAGGTGTTTTGGCTAAGTTGCTCGAAGCTGAGATTGAAATAACGCGACTTGGCTTTTTCGGTTAAAGACCACTGTAAATCGATCGCAATCTTATTGTTGGGGTTGATAAAGTCATAGCCTTTTTGATTAGCTTCCGACTGTAAAAAAGAACCATAGCGCAGTTCTGGATTATCTTTCACCTGAGCGATATAGCCCGCCATTTCGTAGCCAATTGATTCTAATAGCTCAGTCGCCCGCCCCACATCCTCTTTCTCAATTAGAATATCGAGATCGCAGGAGTCACGAAAGGAGAGATTTTTATAGGCAGTCATAGCCAAGGTCATACCCTTAAAGGGAATTGCCGTAATGCTGTGCTGCTGAAAGAGTCGATGAATTTTAATCAGTTCGCTGGTGATGAACAGATTAGTTTGGGCTTTGTAGGCATAGATATTGCGCATCAAGCTCATGGTGTCTGGCGGCACATCCTCTTTACAAATCGCCGCGAGGTTATAGTACACCAGGGGAATTAACTGATGTCGATTGCCCAGATCGAATAGAAGCTGCCAGTCGAGGGGCGATTGAGCGAGGGATTTAATTTCTGTCGCCAGTTCGGGAGTAATGTTGGTACGGGAACAGGCGAGTAAGAGAGTAATTTCGGGCGAGAATTTGCCGCTAGCAGGAGACTTATCCAGCGGTTGCGCATCTAATTTGGTTTTAAATTTAGTTTTTAACGGGGTACTAGTCATGAGAAGAGAGAGTCTATTGGTAATGGCGCTGATTAGCGATAATTTTGCGCTTGGGTTTCAAATAAATGAGCGTAGCTTTGCTGGAGCTGCATCAGTTCTTCATGGGTGCCACTTTCGACTATTTTGCCGCCGTCCATGACGTAGATTCGATCTGCCATCTTGACGGTAGAAAGACGGTGGGTAATCAAGACCGCAGACTGATCTTTAATTAACTCGCGAAACTTCTTAAAGATTTCGTACTCAGCTTTGGGATCCATGGCGCTAGTCGGCTCATCCAAAACAATTACCTGGGAATCCCTCAGAAAGGCTCTAGCAAGAGCAACCTTTTGCCACTGACCGATACTCAGTTCCTCGCCGCGATCGAATAGTTTCCCTAAGACAGTTTCGTAGCCCTGGGGTAGTTTTTCAATCACGCTATGGGCTCCAGCACGTTGGGCGGCGGCATAGATTTCGTCTGCTTGGGGGGGAACATCAATATCTCCCAGACGAATATTTTCTTCGGCAGAAAAATGATACTTGGCGTAGTCTTGAAAAATAACGCTTACCTGACGGCGCAAGTCGGCAATGCTAAATCGCCGCACATCGACTCCATCAATGGTGATATTACCGCCAGTAGGATCGTAAAGACGACACAGAAGCTTAATCAGAGTGGTTTTTCCGGAACCATTTTCCCCAACTAAGGCGATCGTTTCTCCGGGCTTAATGGTTAGATTAATATCTTGGAGTGCCTGTCTGGCTGAGTCGGCATAGCTAAAGCTAACGTTGTTAAATTCAATTCCCTGGCGAACTTGAAGCGGAATTGGTTTGGGGTCTTCCGGATCGATTACCCGGGGAGTAAGGTCGAGAAATTCGTAGAGATTAGCCAAGAAGAGATTATCTTCATACAAACCCGAAATGTTATTTAAGGTCAGACGTAGATTGTTTTGACCTCTCTGTAGAGCTTGGTAGTAGAGAACTAAGTCCCCCAGCAATAGGGCACCTTCGATAGTTTGATAGATGATGTAGGCAAAAACGGCAAAAATTAGTACCCCGGCAAAGGCTTGAGACAAGAAAAAAGCGAGCGAGCGCTTGGTAGAAATACTCAGCTTTTCGCGATAGAGCTGCCGTCGGATCTGGCGATATTCGCGACTAAACCAGCCCCCCAGATCGAATAGACGGACTTCTTTAGCAAACTGCTCATTAGTCAGCATCCAGCCCAGGTACATAGACTGCCGTTCTAACTGAGTGCGTCGCCGCTGCCAGTTATACATGACCTTAGAAAATTTGGTTCTAACCAACACCGCTGGAAAAGTCGCAACCAGCAAGATGCCAATAATGCCCCAATGGAGTGAGATTAATAAGCCCACCATCGCCAGGAGGGAGATCGCATTTTGACCCGCCTGTGCCAAGCGATTAAGAATTTGGGGTGGACGATAGGGTGCTTCCTGCTGTGCTCGCTGGAGAGCATCGTGATATTTGGCGTTCTCGTAATATTCCAAATCGGCTTCGACTGACTTGGCATGGATAATTCCCTGCATATAGTCGGTTACCTGCTGGGAATGTGCCGTGTTGACGAGTTCGGTTAACGATTGACTGAGGCTATTAAGAATCGTGGCAACTCCCGCCAAAATTATTAAGGGCAGCACCCGAGCAAAAACTTGACTGGGGTCAGCGGACTGAAGATTAAGAGTAACTGTATCGATAATTAACTTGGCTAGATAAATTAGAGCCAGAGGCAACAAACCCTGGAACACGACCAGAACTAGCCGAGCCAGAGTCCAGCCAGGACTGCTTTGCCAGACTAGCCGCAGGGCGGGAATAAAGCGGAGGGCAACCTTTAACTTTTGGTTTAGTTGTGAAATAGCTCCCATAGCCCTCGTGATAAAAAAATAAATAAATTGAGTAATAAATTAAATTTAAGTTTGCTAGAAATTAGCCCAACAAAGTTTAGATAAAAAGTAGAGTTAAAAAATTGGCTCAAAGACGGGATATTTGAATGAAAATTACCGAAAACCTCAGTTCCCAAACTATAGATTTAATTGAGGTGTAGCTATCTTCTTATTACCTTACTATTCAGTCTGAGCTATCTAGGGTAATTTGAGCGTAATTTAAAAGTAAGCCAGAGGTACCTACTCTAAATTTTGAGTAGTGCCATTTACCTTCTAGTTTCTAACAAAAAAGACAAAATATCGTTTAAGGGTCAGTAGTTCCACTTTATTATTTGTAAGGGTGGAGAGCGATAGGGAAACCAATAAATTGATTATTACTGTTGGGTTGAAAGATTAAACCTAACCTATAAAAGCGCGATCGCTGGAGCTATTTGGCTCGGGGAGTATAGCTTAAAATATCCCCTGCATCATTAGCTGCTTCGCCATAGTCATGTCCCAAACCGAAATAAAATGTCCCGTCGAGATGTTCAAAGGAACGAGCTTTATTCCAGCTTTCAAACTCGACTACCTGCTGCCACTTAACCTTATCTCCCAGGCGTTCCGTGCGATATACGTAGTTGATAAAGCGAGCATCGCTATTTTTCCGGTTGGCAAGCACGTATAGTTCCCCATCGATGACTAAAACATCCTCACCCTGACCTTGAGGTAGCTCTAATTCCTGAGGACTTTGACCCATACCCGACTTATAGAAAAAGCCAATAGAATTCATGTACGCCTTTTGGTAATTACCCACCCCAATTGAGTAAGAGCGCACGGGATAAACTAAGTAATCTTGAAATTCAACGGGCTTCCAGGGACGATAAATTACGCCTAATCCCTGCTTACTGCCCTCACCGAGCAGGTTCTGGGGAATAAATTCGTCATTACGTAAATTAAAGTCCAAGACAAATTGCCGGGATTTTGGGTCATATTCAGCGATCGCACCGGGATAGTTATCAGCATCGCGCAAAATGGAGTTGGTGGCAAAAATACGATTTTGATAGCGAAAAACCGAGAAGAACCAGTTAAAATCGGGCACGATATTACCATTATTGACCACATTCTCAATCCCGGCAGGTTGAAAACGAATGCCCTCCGGCTCAAAGGTGGCAAGAGCTGTACCGCTGCTGTCAAGACTTTTATACTGACGGTTATTGCCCACCATTAAAATCTCATCCTCCTCGGTGGCAATCAGATCTCGGACGTGGGCGAGGGTAATTTCAGCATGGGAATATCTCCGCCAGCGATCGCCTTCTCGACGGTAGAATTTATGTTTATCGCCCTCCACGGGGTCGGCAGCCGGAATGTAAAGACGGTTATTCAGAACTCGGTAATGTTCGATTGCCTCTTCTGGTACCTGATGCTCTTTGACAAAATCCTTACTTTCGGGGTCATAGGCCCAAATGTTCATGGGGCCAGAGTTGGTCACGGTACTACCACCCCCGAGATATATTTTGCCGTCAAATGCCTGTAAATCCCAGATGTTGAGGGCGCGATCAGTCAAACCGTCTTTGCTGAGGGGGTTACCCAATCTTTCTGGTTCCACTGGCGATTTTTGGTCGAACCAAAATAGTCCTAAGACAATGGTCAGGGTCAGGGGGAAGATACCGCAAACAACGGCGAATTTGGATACCGGTAGTCCGAACTGATTCGATTTCATTTTCTACGATTTAGCTGAAGTAAGTGATTTAATAAGGAGCTCAGGTATTTTCTCCGCTTTAACACCGGGGTTTATGTGCTTAAAGCCAGGTCTTGCTCGATAAAGCTGACAATTTGGGGCAGGAGGGTGAGGTTTTTTGGCCGTTGCAGTCGATAGATGGTTTGCTCTCGGACGAGATTGGTACATTGGAAGAAGTGTTGGGCATCTCCTTGCTGGTAGAGAGTCGTCGGTCGGGAATGACGGGATAATTCCATCGTGGCGAGGGAAGAGGCAATGGGAGTGCTGGCAAAATCTTCGCCATAGCTAAGGACATAGATACGACCGATATTGAGGGGGGAACGGTCAAAATCCCCTTGGGGTCGGTAACCCCGCTTGTGGGAATCGCCATGAAGCAAGGGCAAAGCAGCAAAATCGTAGTTTAAAACTCGGGCTGTTGCCTCACTGAGCTTGATTTGGGGAAAACCTGGCTCTAGAAGTGCCGGGCGATCGCTCAAAGTAATGGGCGCAACGTCATCATTGACGAGTCTATAGCCAGCTGCATGAAGTGCCGCAGCAGTACTAGACTTACCATCGCCTGAATTCCCTAAAAAGAGCACAGCAGAACCCCCCATGGCGATAACGCTACCGTGCAGGACGAGAAACTGCCGTTGATAAAGCACAATTGCCATAATCGTACCCACTAGATAGAACCGAATGATAGCCTGAGTAGCTTCGGCGGCGGGCAAAAACACAATTTCGGTACCTCTTTCAATTAGATACAGCCCCGTATCGCGCACATAAACGATCGCCCGTTCGCGGTTAACCTGTAAAGCCCACGTTTCTGCTAGTGCTTTCTCCGGTAGGTAATCGGTAAATTTGCCCTGGGTATCGATCCGCAGGGTCACGTCGGCAGGTACTGTATCGGCAATAAATTCAGGAATCGGGATTTCGGAGTGAAGACCCAAACCATAAGCAAAATAAGAAAACAAACTGCAAATTCCTCTGACTCTATTTCCAGCGATCGCCCAAACTAGTCTCCGTCAAGGCTCGCCCGTTCGATTTTTTTATTTTCCCAGCCCTTCTGGCAATTGAGAACATGTTTCTAGCCCACCTGTTCTAGATGCTGCAGTCGGTTTTGCTCTCGGGTTAGATCTTCTTCTACCAGCCGCGCGACTTCTGGCAAGAGGTCGAGATCTCGGGGTCGGTCTAAACTATACACCTCAGTCTGTTTGATCATGCCGGTGCAGTCTTGTAGATGCTTGGCGCTAAAGCCGCTATTAACAAAATCCTGTCCCAGAGTCATAGGAATATAAGAATTACTAATTAAGTGGGCGATCGCTGCCTGAATCGGCAGGGGCTGGCTAGTGGGCTGAGGAGCAGAACCCAGAATATAGATACGCTGGAGGGGTAAAGAACGAGCATGAAAATTATCAAAGGTAGGACAGGCTCGTTTGCTGACGTTGGGATAAATTTCGGGTAAAGTTTCGGGGTTTTCGTGACCCAAAGCTGCCGTTACCGAATCTGGCCAGAGCCTAATCTGGGGAAATCCAGGCACTAGAGTCGGTTCTCCCGTTGAATTGAGAGCGATCGCGGCAATATCATCGGCGACTAACTTGTGACCTCTACCGTATAGGGTAGCTGCCATAGTTGATTTACCCTGACCCTTACAGCCTAAAAAGAGACAGGCGCGATCGCCAATTTTTACCCCACTGCCGTGCAGTACGAAATAACCCCTCTGCTGGAGCAGCATTGCCATTAGGGGCCCTAACAAGGGTAGACCAATGATGTGTAGACTATCTACTTCCGGCAGCGGATCGATAATAATTTCTTTGCCTCCTCTGACCAAATACTTGCCGGAAAACTGCCAGTAGAAATATACGTCGTCGCCATCAACATGCCAGCAGCGATGCTCGGTATTGATATTGGCGGGCTGCCAGTCTATTTTGCCCCAGTTAACCGTCACGTCCACTCGTTCGGCTTGGGAAACTGGTAGCTGTGGCAGGGGCAGACAGGTCTTAAAATTTAAATTAAAGGCTTTGTATTGGTAGTCCAGCATGGATTTGAGGTTGACTTATACCGAAGGAGAAAATTATTTTATGACTGCCTAGAAAGGAAAAGAAACCCAGCTCGATCCGGTGATCGAGCCAAGGTTATGGATAATTATTTAACCCAAACTACTCATTAATCTGGGCGGTTAATTATCTAGGAAAGAGTTAGGTCGCTAACTAGAGTTTGCGCGGGGAATCCGGCATCTAGTCTGGAACCGACAGTGTTAGCTTTAGTTAAAGCTTCAACGTTACCGTGGACTGTTAGTTGGGGTTTGCTGTAAGTTTTTTTCATGATTAATTGCATTGTGTTAGATCGTGTATACAGCTGGCTAAAAATTACCTCAATTAATTGAGGCAAGATCCGTTTCGCTGTGCTGGAAGGAACAATAGGTAATTGCGTCTCCCAGGACAAAGGCGCAGATCTAGATTGACGATAAAGTGCTTTAGGTCATAGATTTTAGCGAGCGATCGCCCCTTACCTCTAAAAGTTGTGGTGAATCGGCAAAATTGGCATAGTCTAGCCAGAGTCCAAGAGATACCGCCCGCCAGATAAATTGCCAGTCTTGACCCTCCCGGTATTTTTGTCCCAAAACATCGAGGTCGATATATTGAGCTAGTGCTCCGGGATCTGCCAGTAACCGCTCTACCTGCTGTCGTTCTTCCCCCAGCAACCCCTGCTTAAAGTTGGGGGCAAAGTCCATTTTGCTGGTACGCCACTGAATTTTAGGCGGTAGGATACCCTCCATGCCCCGACGCATCACGACTCGACTCCAGCCCTGAGCTAATTTCTGCTCCGCCGGTAAAGATAGGCAAAACTCGACCAAACGCTTGTCCCAAAAAGGATATCGCATCTCCAAACCGAAGGCAGCGGCAGCCTTATCGTTAATTTCCAGTGCTAGGGCATGAGCCCCCTGAGTCAACAGTCGGTAGTGATGGGTTCGAGAACTAGTTTGAGCACGCCGTTCCATCATTAGCCAGTCATGATAGCGTTCCCTCAAATCTGTGCGGGCAACAAATTCCGGGACGAAGCTACTAGCAAAATCTGGGGCGGGGGCAGCACCCCGAGGCTTGATCGCATCCCGAACTAAACTCTTAATTTTGCCGCCGATTTTCAATACCCGCCGCAAATATCTGTGTTTGTCCCCCAGCTTCTTGGTCATATAGGCCGAAAAGTAATTCCAGAAGCCGGCGATCGCCGATTCATTATAAATCTTGGCAACACCGCGCATCTCACGATAGAGAGTCAGCCAGCGTCCCTGTCGTGCCAGGTCATGGAGATAGCCAAAGCCATGGGACACAGTGCTGTCACCATCGTTGCCATTGAGTAAAATTCTAATTCCTCGATCTTTTGCCAGGGTACATAGTCCCCAAGTCATCCCAGCAAAACCCGGGGCGAAAAAGGCTTCATCCTCGTGCCAAAAGATATCTTGAAGATCCGTGAGGGGAGTGCGCCGATCTCCCTGGAAGTAATGGGGTTCAATTCCGGTTTGGGCGATCGCCTCGTTGATATATTCTCTTTCATCACATTCTGTCACCTCGTCAAATACGGCAGACAGGGTATGCAGCACGGTCGGTTCCACCGCATTCTGTAAAATGTTGCGCGCCACACAGGAAACGGCAGATGAATCTAAGCCGCCACTTAGCTCCGAGCCAATGGGAAAAGCGCCACGCAATCGGCAGCGAACTGCTTCGGTAAATAATCTTTGAAACTCCTTCGCGTAGGCAGCATTCGATTCTAAACGGGTCTGTCGGTTGGGGTCGAGAGACCAATAGCACTCTAGGTCAACGCCATCAGCAGTTATGGTCAGACAGTGAGCGGGACTAAGCCGTAAAATGTGCTGGTAAAACGTGCGGGCAGTATCGTCAAAATCGCCGATTAAATAGTCGGCAACCTTAGAGTCATTGAGCTGGGGCGACACTTGGGAGCCGGCTAAAACTGCCTTAATTTCACTGGCAAAGGTAAAATTTTCTTCCCTGAGACAGTAGTAAAAAGGCTTAACCCCAAAATGGTCTCGGGCACAGAATAAACGCTGCTGAGTCCCATCCCAGATGGCAAAAGCAAAATCGCCAATTAACTTGGTCGGGCATTTTGTACCCCACTTATGATAAGCTTTTAAAATCAGATAGCTATCGCTAACCTGCATCGCCACATTTTCCTCTAGCCCCAGCAACGTCATCAGCTCCGCGCGGTTATCAATTCGGGCATCGGCGGTAATGGCCGTTGCTGCTAAGGAATCACAGTAGGGTAAACGCTCCAGCTTAGATTCAGGAGTCGTCCACAACATTACGTGACCTAGACCGACGTGATCTTGTTGCCAGATATGACTGCCATCGTTTCCTCGATGAGCGATCACCCCCATCATATTCTCTAAACAAGGGGAAAGTGACTGAAAACCTCTACGTTGGTAAATACCGACAATTCCACTCATATAATTAGACCTTTTCCCTTAGCCGCCATGGGCTGGTAGCGTTCTAAATCGGGTAACTTACCGACCACGACCTTTCCTTCCCAGGTAATCCAGGCATGAGCTTCGAATTTGCCGCCGGGGCTTTTCGCGACGCCAATGTGCATTTGATAGGGAAAACCATAAATATTCATCAGGACGGCAGCAGTAAGAGCTTTGGCCAAACACATCGGCTGACCGGGACTATATTTACCACTACGGTGTACCGCTAGAGCGATCGCTCCGACATGCACTTCCGACTTGGCAATCCCTAACCAGGTTAGCCGTTTAGATTTGAGCACCAAATTTTGTAAACGACTGAAAGATAGTGCCAGCAAACCCAAACGAACCAGACACATCACAATGTATGCCTGAATAAATAGTTTCTTACCCCGCCTTACCCTAGGGAACCTGCGCAACAGACTCATTAACCACCTCTACTAGTCCCGCATTTAACATGTCATGTAACAAACTTTCAACATCTGCCTTTGCTTCTTCAGGGGAAACGTCATACTCCGCTAAAATTTGCGCGATTAGCTTTGGAAAGTCTGTGGGAGTCTGTAGCAGTTGCCAAATACGATTAGAAACCTCGTTGAGACCAAAATAAGTTCCTGAATTAATGTCTAAAACAACTGCTTCGGCATCAATCTCTGAATAAAGATACTTGCTGGAGGTTTGATATAAAATCATAATAAATATTTATCTTAATACCGCTCTACCATTTAAAACCATGAGGATTAAATTAAGCACATTTAAATTAGTTTCTAGCTAGAATTTAATCGTTACTAAATCACCAATTCGTTGAAACTACATTTATCCCTACTTCTTTTGCCTATCAGTGGGACAACAAGAATAAACATAATTAATTTAAGGTTATATACCAATTCTTGTTTATCCTTAGTTTCTACCCAACCGTAGTACATACACTAGCATTCATTTACTACTAGCTTGAGTTATATAGAAGTAACTTTAAAGTTATTTTTTTTCCTAGATTTACCGTAG
>JBCBIN010000078.1:0-11775 GCA_038524555.1 Cyanobacteria bacterium J06623_7
CAACGAATAATCTATTGTTTTTGGCAGTTGCTCCAACTGTTCCTTCTCTTCCTGGAAGCTGATTCTTAATCCTTGTCCACTGGTCATCTCTTAAGGCATAACGTTTAGTCACAGCTTGCCATTTTTCTAGTTCTTCTTTCAATTATTCTAAATCAATGTCGCGATCGCAATTTCCTAATTGATGACACGCCCTAGTTCTTATAAGCTAATTTCCCAGTCAAAAAACAGGTGCGATCTATCTCACAGGATTGGTTTGTTTAAATTAGTTAACTTATTGCCTGAACCAGAAATGACGTTAGTTACTGCGGGGTTTTTTGTAACTCCGGACTTTCTTCGGGGATGATCGCTCCCTCTACAGGGCACACCTGAAGACAGATACCACAGTCAATACAGGTAGCAAAGTCAATCCAGTACCACTCTGTACCTTTAACATTTTTACCAGGGCCATCATGAATGCAGGCAACTGGACAGGCATCAACGCAATCAGCTACGCCTTCGCAGACATCAGTGACAATAGAATGAGGCAAAATAGTCTCCTTTAAGTTTTGTTGCTGTTTGTCTCTAAAATCTTAGCAGAATTAGCCCAGCTTAAAATTCCTCGATCGCCATCTAAATGAACCGGTTGTCCGACTGGTAGCGCTGCATTAGCGCCATCGTGACCGAAGGGTAAATCGTAAACTAGGGGAACTCCCAAATCTTCGAGGCGATCGCGCAAAACTTCGACAGCGCTCCAGCTACTAGTCCCGGGATAGGGTTCACAACGGCTAAACCGACCCAACGCAATGCCGTTTATTTCCTTAAAAGCTCCCATCATGCGCCATTGAGTCAACAGGCGATCAAGACGATAGGGATATTCGGTTACGTCTTCCAAGGCCAAAATCACTCCGGTTAAGCTAGGCTGGCTCGGTGTGTTTAAAAGATGGGTGGCAACGGTCAAGTTGCCGGGCAAGAGGATTCCCTCCGCTTGCCCGCTAATTCCTCCTCGACCCTGTAATCCCTCAAGCTGTCCTGTTTCTAGATAATTAAACATACGGGAGATCGCCCATTCCGGTTCCGCAGCTAAGGTGGTTAAAACAGAACTATGTAGACCGGAAATACCCACATTTGCCAAGCTCCAGAGCAAGCTGGTGATATCGGAAAAGCCAATCAGCCATTGAGGAGAGATACTTGATGGAGAAGTGCCACACCAAGTCCAGTCTTCCAGCAATCTCGAGCTACCATACCCCCCACGAACGGCGATAATTGCCCGACTCTCTGGATTCTGCCAGGCTGCAACTAAATCTGCCCGACGCTG
Organism: Cyanobacteria bacterium J06623_7; assembly: GCA_038524555.1. Lineage (GTDB taxonomy): Bacteria > Cyanobacteriota > Cyanobacteriia > Cyanobacteriales > Xenococcaceae > Waterburya. The sequence continues at coordinate 1,295 of JBCBIN010000078.1, forward strand.
GCGATCATTTCCAGCTAGATAACCACAGCAGGAGCGATAATTAGCTCCCATCTCAACCCGATAACCCCGCGATCGCCAAACTGCCAGACCCCTTTCTATCGCATCGCTACTCTTAACTGCACCCGCAGGAGCGATCGCCGTAACTAAATCTCCAGGCTTCAGTAGAGGCGGTAATTGACAGGGTTTTAATCCTTGAGATGATAATGACGATGACATGGCTACAACTGCCCAGATTTTCTCTTAAGCCTTGCAGTATAACCCCAAAACTAGCGGCCAGTTAGCTAGATTCTGCTGCCGACTCTCGCTTTGTAAAGTTACTTTATGTTAAGTTGATCTTTATAAAGATTTAAGTTTATTCAAATCAAAAAATATTATGGCGTTTGAAATTCCTGATGGCATCAAAACTTGGTCGCAGTTTGGTCATCCAATTTTAATGTGGGTCTTATTAGGTCTAACTGCTTATGCACTATATCTGGGGATACAGCATAAAAAAATTCGTACTGCCGATAAAGAAACAAAAAAAGAGCTAATTAAAGGTAAATTTGGCGAACGGCATCATAAAATGGGCTCAATTCTGTTGGCATTTATGGTGTTGGGTAATATCGGTGGCATGGCAGTCACCTATATCAACAACGGTAAGCTGTTTGTGGGGCCTCATCTTTTGGCTGGATTGGGCATGACTGGCCTAATTGCAGTCTCCGCATCTCTAGTTCCCCTGATGCAAAAAGGCAATAGTCTCGCTCGAACTACTCATGTTTCCTTAAACCTTGCTCTCTTGGGTCTATTTGGCTGGCAAGCTGTTACGGGAATGCAAATTGTTCAGAAAATTGTGGACAGAATGATGTCATAATTATTAGCAAGAAATACAACTGTAAACTAAAAGTTTCTTGACTTTATTGTCAGACGTGAGTGTTAAGCTTACGTCTATTTTTTTCACTGCTAGATTGGCTCCAAACAGTAAAGTCACAGAAAGTTAATTTTAAACTAAATACTACATGCAAATTCTGACAAAAAAGCAGGTCAAGTATTGCCGCTTAGTAAAGCAAAGATTAGAAGAGTTCGAATACTGTTTGGGCATAAACTTTCAAAATAAATTGTTTGTCTCAGATAAGTTTTTTGCTCATGATCGCCAACAGCAAGCGATCGCCTATTGCCAGACTAAATATCTAGCGGCGGGGGGAGAAGTATCCTATATCTTGTTAGCTAATATAGCGGGGCTAACGATTTGGCGTGAGGATAAAATGGCGATGATTGTCGGCGAACAAAGTATTGACAATTTTCTGTCCAATTTAGAGCTAGTTAGCTTGCCGATACAGATACAAAATATTATGCAGGTAGCTCTCCAAGCTTACCCTCAGGATACTACAGTCGGAGAATTGATTGATCGTCTCAAGGTATCGTTGTGGGAAATTGTCGGTTTAAATCAACAGGTGCAAAATGGTTGTTAGCTCAGTTTTGCTTGGGAAATAAAATCTTTTTAGCCGGTTTGCTTGCTGGGAATTATATCGCCAGAAAATACTCTATCATCACAAATTTTCAACTTAATGCTATTTCTAAGCAGCGCACTGCTGGGCATCTTCAACTCGATGCAGCTGTCTGCTGCTTTTGGGAGGCATAGCTAGACTGTAACTATCGTGAAAATCTTGCTGTACTTTGTAAGTCAATCGAGGAGATACCTGGCGTACAATCTGCGCTAATAAGCGATCGCCAGTTGCTTGAATTAGGTTGGAGGAAAGCTTACTCACAAATTGTGGTAGCTCGACCTTAACTTTAAGATCTAAATTCCAGTTTACTTTGGTGATGCGATCGGGAACAGTTGACTGCTTGTTGAACAGACCTTTACTGACGGGGAGACTAGCTCCATCAACTTCCTGTAGCTCCATTTTGGCGCGGTAGTTAACCTCATATCCCTCATCACAGTCGGGAATGGGAATCGTGTGCATCCAGTAGACTCGATTTATAGGCGGGTTGAGAACGACACCAATCTTTGGTTCTACTTCATAGCCAAAAGAGCCAAACTTACCCACGGTCAAGATATAGCCATTATCGGCTAAAGGTTCTACCTGCATTGGTTGTGCACAGCGACAAAACCAACCTTCGTGAGCATTGAGGTATTCAGCCACGGTATCAACATCGCTATACATATCCATCCGCCCCTGAAAACTTACCTTAAAGATAAATGCTTGTTGCTGTTCGGCAGAATCGGTATAGGCAAGCTGCATAGAATCAGAAGAAATTTCTAAAATATTTTGTGGGCGATCGATAGAGTTGGACTGCATATCACTTAGTTAAATTAGCGTTTTATAGCAAACCCATACTGTTATTATAATTACAGTAAAGGTGTTAATTATTAGCTAAACACCATTTTTTAAAGATAGGTGTGATTCAGATTTCTATGGAAGTATTTGTTGCGGGAGCGACCGGTAAAACTGGACGACATATAGTTAGACAATTAACTGATAATGATGTTCCCGTAACAGCACTAGTTAGAGATCGCCAACAAGCTCAGACAATCCTACCTGCCACTGTCAAATTAGTAGTCGGCGATGTACTCGAACCAGCTAGCTTTGCCTCTGCTCTGAGTGACTGTAGCGTCGTTATCTGTGCCACAGGGGCCAGTCCCAGTCTCAATCCTACCGGGCCTTATCAGGTAGATTATCAAGGAACACAAAATTTAGTTGATGCCGCCAAGAGATCTGGAGTAGAGCATCTTATTTTAGTGTCGTCTTTGTGTGTATCTAAGTTTTTTCATCCCCTCAATCTTTTCTGGCTAGTCCTGTATTGGAAAAAACAGGCAGAGTCTTATATCCAGGCTAGCGGCATTCCCTACACTATTGTCAGACCCGGGGGGCTTAAGGAAGAAGATAATACAGACAACATAATTATGTCGGCAGCCGATACCTTGTTTGAAGGCAGTATTCCCCGATCAAAAGTAGCTCAAGTATGTGTTGCAGCCCTATCACAGCCTGAAGCGCGATCAAGCATTGTCGAAATTGTGGCTAGTCCCGATGCTAGCAGCAAATCTTGGTCGGCATTATTCGCTGGAGCTACGGCTTAAATTAAGAAAGAAAGTGGCAAACTAAGCCATCTTAAATTCAAGTCAATCGACTAGAACGTTCAAATAGCGATCACGCTTGAGAATAATATAACTCACTGTCGTTTGCTGCTCGCTCAACTAGTCGAAACATAGTCATTCCAAATAAGAACCAGGCGAAAGTATGTACTATTTATTGCTCCCTAGCCCCCAATCCCTAGTTCCCATATACGAAGCCCTAAAGGACTCGCTGCCCTAGAGGAATCACTTTCCTAAAGAAGTCTCTTCGCATCGCGAATCGTGCATCGTGCATCCCGGTATCCTTTAGGAATCCCCCGAACAAATTACTGAGATTACACGGAAATTAATTAGCACGACTATAATTTAGCAATCGACAGTATAAATCCAGTGGCGATAATCTGGATCTTGATTTTTAGTAATTGCCGTCAATTTTTGCTTAATTTTAGCGGTAATGGGTCGCTCTTTCGGTAGCTGATAGCTTTCAATTTTCTTGACGGGAGTAACTTTCGCCGCAGTGCCGCTTAAAAATACCTCATCAGCAATGAGTAATTCAGTTTTGTCGATCGCTCTTTCTTCGACAGTAATGCCCATATCTCTAGCGATGGTTAGAACACTATCTCGGGTAATGCCTTCGAGAATATCCTGGTTAAAGCCTGGGGTAATTAGCTTCTTGTTGCGTACCATAAAGATATTCATCCCCGAAGCCTCACATACTTTGCCCTGAGAGTTCATCAAAATCGCCTCGTCAAAACCCGATTCTACCGCTTCAGTTTTAGCCAGGGAAGAAGTTATATAGGCACCGCTGATTTTACCTCGCAGGGGCAAACTACGGTCTTCCTGACGATACCAAGAGCTAATCCGACAGCTAATGCCGTCCGGGGGTAAATAATCTCCCAATTCTAAGCCATAGATAAAGAAATCTTTCTCAATTTTATGGAGTCGTGGGGCAATCCCCAGATCGGAAGTATAGACAAAGGGACGGATGTAAAATGGTTTGCTGGGCTTATTTTTTTGGACAAAATCTAGAATAATTTGCTGAATTTTGTCGGCGGGTAAATCGTAGTTTAAAAGCTTGGCACTATCGCTGAGACGACTACAGTGACGGTCTAGTCGAAACAATAATATTTGGTTGGCATTATCGGGATTGGGCAGACCACGCATCCCCCCAAACGCTCCCGTTCCGTAGTGTAAAGCATGGGTGGCGATCGAGATATTTGCTTCTTGAAAAGGAACAAATTGGTTTTGAAAATAGGCTATGTCTAAAAAATTATGCATGTATTTTGCTTACTTAGTATTACTTACTTCTTTTCCCAGCCATCCCTCTAGGTTTTGCCGTTGTAAAGCGGATAGGTCACTTTTAATTGCTAATTCGTAGGTATGAGACTGCGGTTGAGCTAAGGTTACGGGGAGAGTTTTTAATTCGTCCTGATGAAATATGGTGACATGAATTGTATCGTCTGGGCGATAGTTTTTGAGTCTTTCATTCAGTGACTTAGCGTCTATTTTAATGCCCTCGATCGCCAATAATTCGTCTTTGGCATCAATTCCCGCCATAGCAGCAGGAGATTGGCTAGAGACAAACTTAATTATCTCTCGATTATTTTCTGACTGTAGTTTGATACCCAGATAGGGAATTTCTGAGTCGGTAGCAGTTTTCAAGTATAAGCCAAAAGGTTCGAGATATTGATCGAAAGGTAATTCTGCGGTAGTTTCGATATAGCTAGAAAAGAAATCATCGAGGTTAGTTTCCGCTACTTCGGCGATTGTAGTTCTCAATTCAGCTTCGCTAAATCCCCGTTCTGCTTGGCCAAAGCGCGACCACATTAAACGCATCACATCATCGAGTGATCGCTTATTTTGATGGCGCTCGCGAATCAACAAATCTAGCAGCAAAGAGACAAACTGCCCCTTGAGATAGTAAGAAATCTGATTATTGTCGCTGTATTCATTACGACGGTAGAGCTTAATCCAGGCATCGTAGCTCGACTCTCCTAAAGGCTGTACCTTGCGTCCGGGAATATTGAGATAGCGGTTAATATCCTTGCTCAAATTCTTCAAACAGGTTTTGCGATCGTAAATGCCCGCCCGCAGGGGAATAAGAATGTCGTAGTAGCTAGTTGTGCCTTCGCAAAACCAAAGAGACGTAGTATAGTTTTCTCGTTCGTAATCAAATTTCTCTAAAGCTTGGGGACGAATGCGCTTGACGTTCCAGAGATGGAAGAACTCGTGGGCGACTAGCTGAAGAAAACGTTCGTATTTTTCGCGCTCGCGAAAGCCAAAGCGGGGATAATTTAAAGTACAGCAATCTTTGTGTTCTAGACCCCCATAGCCGCTTCCCGATAGGTGCAGTAAAAACAGATATTGCTCGTAGGGTAAGCCGCCAAACATCTCGGCTTCCGTCTCTATTATTTTGGTCGTGTCGGCAATAACTCGTTCTGGATTGAGATTTCCCTGACTCCAAACCGCCCAAGCATGGGGCTTACCCAGCACTTCAAAATCGTAAATCTGCTGGGTGCCAATTTCAAAGGGAGTATCTACTAGGGTATCAAAATCCCGCGCCACAAAAGTATTGTCTGTTCCCGACACGGGGGGAAGGGTGGTAGTTACCTGCCAATCAGACTGAGGTGGCTCGATTTTTACTTCAATCGCCTGCTGTTCCAAACCGGGCACGAAGAAAAATAGGGCGGCACCATTAAAATAGCCGTGGGTTGAATCTAGATGGTTGGTCCGCACCGTCAAATCGTTCGCATAAACCCGATAACTAACCTTAATTTCCCTGACATCCTTGGTATCTATCTGCCAGTGATTTTTGCCTAGTTTTTGGCTAACTAACTGACCCTTACCGCTGCGCACCGTAAAATCTTGTAGATGTTTGGCATATTCCCGCACCAGATAAGAACCAGGTGTCCACACCGGCATTTTCAAATCTAGAGTAGGCGATCGCCAGTTATTCACCTGGAGGGTAACCTCAAATAAATGAGCCGCAGGTTGAGGCATGGCAACTTGGTAACACAAGCTGGCTGGCTGGCGAGTAGATTGAGCGGAACGAGTCGCGGTGGCTTCTGTCATTAAGCTTTATAAGATAGACAAAATTGTCATGTTTCGAGGGAACCTATATTTTATCTGCATCTTGGGTGTTGTCTCAAACAAACAGTTAAACTCACTCAACTCAAAAACTCTAGGCTCAAGCTAGGGGGCAAAGTTACAATCTGTTGGAGATCCCAAATAACGTGCGATCGATTAAAATGCCAATAGCTAAAATTCTTCAGGTAAGAGTCCTTGAAATCTCTCAATTTTTTGACCAACACCCGTAATAAAAATCGCCAGTTTGCCGTGATTGGTTTGGGACGTTTTGGCAGAGCCGTCTGTACTTCCCTACACAAGATGGGCTACGAAGTTTTGGGGACGGATATCGATGAAAAACTAGTGTCCCAGGTGCTAACCCAGAAAGTGGCTTCCCATGCCATACAGCTAGACTCTACCGAACCCGAATCCCTTAAAGAAGCGGGAATTTTTGAGATGGATACGGTGATTGTGGCGATCGGCAACTATCTCCAGGAAAGTATTATCACCACCCTCAATGTTAAGGAAGCGGGGGTAGAACATGTGGTAGCTAAGGCATCTTCCGAGATTCACGGTAAGGTGTTAAAACGAGTTGGGGCAGATCGGGTTGTCTTTCCCGAATACGAGGCGGGTTGTGCTTTAGCCAGTACTCTAACGCAACCAGGATTCCTCGAACGGTTTGAACTCGACCCCGAAAACAGTATCGTCGAAGTTCTGACTCCTGAAGAGTTTCACGGTAAGACTTTGGCTCAGTTAGATTTACGCAACCGTTATGGTCTGAACGTATTGGCACTGGGAGACGGGGAAAAATTTGTAACCAACCCCAGCCCGGGACAAATACTTAAAAAAGGCCTGGTAATGGTTGTGATTGGCAGCAATAAAAACCTCGAACGTTTACCCATTCCCCCCTGTTAGAGTCTTTTAACTTGAAGCACTGGTATAAAAACGCAGGGCAAACCGCCAAAACCAGATCGAACAGAAAAATAAAATGATCGCCAGCACTGCTGCACCCAAAATCCAGGTGGTTTCACTGCGATCGAGCATTGCCTGGGCGGGAACTGTAGTTAAAAACGCGACGGGGACAATAAAAGTGAAGAAAAAACGATAAATTGCCGGATATGCCACCATGGGATAGCGCCCTGCCTCTAGTAGTCCTCGCAGGACCTCGGTAACGTTATAGACCTTGACGAACCAAATACTAGTAGCTCCTAACATAAACCAGAGGCTATAGAGAATGACAACCCCAAAGCTTAAAGGGATTAGGCTCGCTAAATAGCCCGACCAGGTTAAACCCAGTTGGTTCCCCGCATACAGAATCATAATTGCCCCAAACAATAAGTCCGGTAAACCCCAAGGAGAGATAGTTTTAGTAGAAAGCCAAAACTGACTGCTAATCGGCTTGAGCAAGACAAAATCGAGGGTTCCCTGTTCCACCTGCTTAACAATACTGTTGAGATTGGGCACCAGAAAAGTAGCGGAAAAACCCTGTAGCAGAGTAAACAAACCCAAAACGATAGTAGCTTCCTGCCAGTTCCAGCCATCAAAGGTATAGCCAGTACGGTAAAACAGCGACAGTCCAAATAAACTACCGACGAGGTTAGCAATGCTGGTAACGGTAGCGATCGCAAAATTGAGTCGGTATTCTAGTTCGGTAGCGATCGCCGTAGACCAAAACAATCTCAAGACTTTAAAATAACGCTGCATGGTGTTTTTTATGAGAATTGTATGACTGTTAAAATAAGTTTTCCAATCTCGAACCCATACTAAATAGCGATCGCCTTTTCCAGACAGATAAATCTATTGCCTGACAGATTATACTTGCCGAATTGGGCGATCGCCAGTAGCGGACTTAGAAGTTAAAGGTAGTTCGCAAGGTACCAATAAACAAATCGTCGTTATCGGCGTTGTTATCGGGCTTGTTAACGTAGATAATTCCAGGAGTAACCGCTATGTTATCGTTGAAACGATATTCGTAGAAAACTTCCGCGTGTAAAGCTCTCTCCGCATCATCATCAAAACCTTCAACATCGATATCGGATTTAGCTACCCAAGGTTCCATACCGACGATAATGCCCCCCATACTGCCTTCTTTACCCAAGTCGGGGAAAGCCAGAGTTGCCGCCCAGTTCCAGATGTCTTGAGTTCCTTCTGGCACTACCTGACCGCCAACGGTAACTTCATCTAGGGTTCTAACCTTGCTCAAGCCACCCCAGCCACCGAGAATAATGCGATCGCTAAGGGCAAAAGAAAACTGCGCGCCGTAAGAATTGCTGGAGGTATTTACTCCATCGGCAGATTCTCCTGGGGCTAGTGGTGTATCATCGTCTGCTTCGGTGGCGGTGAAAGACTGAATGTTAGCCAGATCGCTACCAACTCCTGTATCGCTTTGATTGTAAGCATTAACATAAGTCAAGGCAATGCCCAATCGCTCGAAAGGAGTAATAGTTAGCTGGGCGATCGCACTATAGGGGCCATCAAATAGACCCGCACCGTCATCTGGATTAGCCGCATCTCCCGCTAGATAACCGGCGCTCACCTCTAGTTTTTCGCCAAAGCTATGGATAATACCCAAACCAGTTTCTCCGGGTGGAAGATAAATAGGACTGCGGGTACCAAAGGCAGAAATCGAGCCGGAACCGCCATCGCCATCTAAAACGCTGAGAGTATTGGCAATATCATCTGCCGCCAATCCTGCTGCACCGATCAGAACATTGGTATTTTCACCAATCGGGCGATCGTAAAATAAAACCTCTAAACCGAGGTCGTTACCTGCCGGTTCGGCAAAAGCAATTTCCCCTTGAAAGGTACCGGTAGTTTCAGAAAACTCGGGGAAGTTGCCGGTAGATAGACGCGTAAACAGCAAATCTTCGCCGGTAAAGCTAGTTTCCAACTCCAGTCGAGTGCGATAGCCAAATACGGGTACGCGATCTAGCTCATCTTCACCCAAATCTTCATTTGACCCACTAATGACGCTGGCAATGCCAAAAATTCCTTCTCCAGCCAGCTTAGTAGTAGTAGAGAACTGATTATCTTCTAATACTGCCGTTCTACTTTCAATTTCATCGACTCTACCCCCTAAACTTGCTAATTCTGCCTCAAATTCTTGGCTTAAACGGCTAATTGAGTCAAGGTCTGCTGGCTCGACCGAACTCTCGGTTGATGCAATCAAACGCTCGATTTGATTCAAGCAAGAGTTTAAACCCGCAGCAAATTCATAACGAGATAGGGGTTGGTTACCACGGTAAGTTTGATTGGGAAATCCAGAAATACAGCCATAGCGATCGACTAGGCTACGTAGAGCTTCATAAGCCCAATCCGTCGGGGAGACATCCCGCAACTGATTGACGTTAGTGATTTGACCGAGATTGTTTTCACCTTCGTGACTATATCGGTCAATTTGCTGTAATAATTCGCTATTTTGAGCGCGAACAACATCGCTACCAATGCCTGTTGCTAACGCAGCCAGAATAATCGGCGCGGTCTTAACTACCGTCTCAGTTAAAATCTTATACATAAAAAAACACCTCACACACATGGATAAAAAGGCGATCGCTTACCGCTATGCTTTGATAAGCGTCGCCATCGAATTTTGTTCTCAGTAGATGTACTTAAGCCTATTTTTAAGGTATCAATTGAGAAAATAAAATGCTATTGGAATCTTAGCTTGATAGCTAAACCTGAGTTAAATCAACGAAGATCTAGAGTTCGCCCCATTCTTCCGGTAGCACATTGGCAATAATTTCCATACCACCCGCACCGTCAGGTTTAACGACATAGGCAATTCCCTGTGGGTCGGGATAAATTCCTGTAGCCGACTCAAAAATATCATCGTGACCGATAATAACGCTGTTGGTACCATCTTCGGGAACCGCCGTTAGCAAGGGCATAACGTTTGCTTTCATTTCCGCTACCTGTGCTTCTGTATAGTCTTCAAAAGGAAGGAAATTTAACGCGGGATTTTGCTCGTATTCGCCAAAAGCCAAAGCTGCTGTTCCCCAAGCGCGACAGTATTCGCTGGTAGTAATCGAGCCGACTGGAATCTCGGATTCAGCGAAAGCATCACCGATGGTTAAAGACTGCTGTACCCCGACTTCACTCAAGACTCGCTGAGTAGAGCAGTTTTTTACGTCTGCCGTTACCTGATCGGCATAGTCCTTCTCTGTTTGGGCGTGTCTGAAGTAAATAACATAACCGCCGTTTTGCAGTTCACTCAATAATTCCGAGCCACTTAGTTTATCTTCAAAATCAGCGTTTGCCTGTTCTCCGGGACTAAGTTCGCCACCTTCGCCACCTTCGCCACCTTCGCCACCTTCGTGACCTTCGCCACCTTCGTGACCTTCTCCGCCTTCGTGACCTTCGCCAC
>JBCBIN010000079.1:0-11577 GCA_038524555.1 Cyanobacteria bacterium J06623_7
TCTCCCTCAACTCGATAATCTACAGGTAATGGAGCAATACTTGGCTCGCAAAGAATAATCTTCGGTTCTGGTTGGTCTGGCTCTAGATGGGGTAAATTAACGTTCCAAAAGCTGCCAGGAGGCAGGGGGCGAGAGCGCAGATCTTGTAAAACTTTAGCTGTCCAGCGGGTTGCTACCGACCAATCAATAACTAAAGGTCTTTTAATCCAGTGAGAAATAGCAATACCTGGTATGCCATGAAATGCCGCTTCCCTGACCGCTGCCACCGTTCCGGAAATATAAACGTCTGTTCCCAAGTTTCCCCCAGCATTAATGCCAGACAACACGAGCTTAGTATTGGGAGCAATTTGCTTAATCGCCAGGCGTGTACAGTCCGCAGGAGTTCCTCCTAAAGCATATTCCGTAGGCGATCGCTGTTCGAGCTTCATACCCTGATAAGTAGTTACCTGGTGTCCACAGCCAGAATATTGGCGATCGGGAGCGACAATTGTCGTCGTGTCAGATACAGCCTGTTGCAAAGCGCGAATCCCTGGGGCATCAATGCCATCATCATTCGTTAAAATAATTGTCATGGATTATCTCTGACTTGAGTTAAAGGAAATTAAACGATCTAGCTAGGGCGTGTGTATGCCGACCGTTAGCCATGATGACTTAGAACCAACCAAAGACCGCTAAATTTACTTAATTCTTCAGGTTCTCATCTTCAGGTTCTCAATTTATTGCGGTTACTGTTGTGTCCCTCTCTCTTTCCGAGCCAAACACAGCCATAAAGACAGGCAAAGACTGCCGCCATGGAGATACCTACCGCCAAATGAAATGTGCTGGATCTAAACACAAAGTCTACTGTATGAGACCCTTGAGGTAAGGCTATTCCCCTTAAAACGTAGTTCGTAGCGAGAATGGGCGCTTGCTTGCCGTCAATCCGGGCACGCCACCCGGGATAATAGACATCGCTCAAAACTAAAAAACTCGGAGAGCTAGAGCTAGTCTCGATCTGGAGATGGGTCTGACTTAGTTGGTTAAACTCCACCGTAGCTTGGGGATCGAAGCTGGCTTTAGAAAGCTCGGTACTGACGAGATCTGTCTCGACCAAAGCCATCTCAGTCGGCTCGTAAGTTCTACCGTCCGGTAGATTGGAGGTCTGCACTGCCCTTAAAATTTCTGCGGGTTTTAGCTGTAGAACTTCAGGAACTAACCATGCTCTCGGTTGAACCCGGAGATTTTCGTAAACCTGAGCTTGACCGATGCGATCTGCCAAATTCCAGCGTTCGTAGTTGGGTACATCGAGCTGCTGGTCTAGGGCGGAGTAAAATTCACTATCGCGATCGAGGTCATCAATTGTAGCTAAATCCTCAGGGATAGTAACATAGCGCACTGCCATTAGGTCTAGACTGCGATTAGCTGGCAACATCCAGTCTGGAGTATCGACTTTTCCCAGCACGTCCATCGACATTAGCTCGCTCATTCTCGACAAGATTAGCGGGCCATAACCACCAGCACTGGGTACATCCCAAAGCCGTGAGATGTTGGTTGGTATTTCATCCCAATGAGCTTCAATACCGCGAATGGATAGCATTCTTTGATGACTACGATTGAGAATCTGACCGTATTTCTGTACCATTGCCGTCGGCTGCATAATACTCAGGGGGGGCGAATCTTGCCACTCACAGAACCAGCCAAAGCTAGCCAAATCTAGAGCAAGCAGGAGTAGGAGCAAATAACGAACCAGTTGCTGATGGGGAAATTTATTAAAGTAAATCAGACCGACAATGGCCGCGAGGAGAATTAAGAGGGGAACTCCCAAAGCCAGGTTAGACCAGGGTAGGAGGCTAAACTGCTGTGCCGCTGTTGCGCTTACTTCATCGGTAATTTCATCGATGATTGTGTCTTGAGAGAGGATGACAACTAGCAGTAAAAGACCGACAAACCCAGAGCTGTAGGCGAGTACTTTGGTTAACTGCTTCTGGGACAGCAAGTGTTGGGTCATAGCAGTCAGACCCATCCCAGCGAGGACGCTAAAGGCAAAGGTGATTTCAATTAAGTGACGGGCAGGAACTCTAAAATTATTTAAGAAGGGAATGTGATAGATAATCCAGGCGAGGGGAGTTACATCACCTAGAGTCAGTAAAAAGCAAAATAGAGCGGTAAACCCCCAAAATTTAGCTAAGCTCCGCAATGGAGAATAGATTAAGCCAATTAATGCCAAGATTAAAATAGTTATACCGGCATACCCCGACATTTCTACAAAGTTCCAGCTACCAAAGTAGGGAATGCTGTATAGCCAGGGTCGGGGGTGAGATGCGCCCAAAACAAACGGAAAAATCAGTTTAATGGCTTCGACTGGGGGCAGGGCAAAAGAATTAAACTCTTCAAACGTCATTTCCGGACGTAATCCTAAAGAAGCTAATTCGGCGGTAGGAATAACCTGAATTGCTCCCAAAGCGACTCCGAGGATAGCGATCGCCAAAAAAGACCGATAGTAACGCCATTTGCCTACTGCAGCTTTCCAGCCTAGAACAAGAGCATATACCGCCGCTAAAACAAAACTATAAACGCTAATTTGTGGATGCCCGGCCAAAATCGAACAGGCGATCGCCACACAGCCAATCAAAAACCAACGCCAGGTAAGTTTATGCCGTAACTCTTCTCCCGACCAAATAATCAGCGGGATCCAGGCAGCACTGTGAACCATAGCGGTATGACCAAGATGAACCATCATAAAGCCACTCATGCCGTAAGCTAAACCGCTAAAAATGGCGGCAAATTTAGAACTAGTTAACTTTTTGACGTATCCATAGGTAAAGCAGCTTGCCAAGACATAAGCCGAGAGCATAAAGCAATTCCAGGAATGAGGAATTATGCCTAGCAACAGCGAGATGGGATACCAATACTGTACTTGGGGGTCAGCAGCAGCGGGAAACCCAGAATATAAAGTATCAGTCCAGAGGGTTCGAGGAGCATAAAATGAGGGAACGCTTTGGGCAATGCCGTCTCCTGGGGCTAAAATACCCCCGTTAAAAATTACTGGTGCAAAAAAGAGCAGATAAACTATTGAAAAAAACAGCACTACCTGTAATGTTTCGATGAGATTCTGCCGCCGATTAGTATATTTGGTCATATCTTCAGTATTTTTGTTAGGCAATAATACCCCATGAGGCATCGCCTTTTTTACTCTAAAATTGCTCGGGAATCCCCCAAAAGCTGAGAGCGAATAACAATTTAAGACCGAAGGGAATCTTTTAGGACAAACAACACCTTTTAGGGCAAGTTGTCACAAATTCTCATTGAGGAATGCCGATTTTTTTTGCCAGAGAAAAACATCCTGCTCCTGATAAATCAATACAAACTGAGACGATGTCGCTAAACTTTCCATGGTTTGGTTGGCAGATTCGAGACTAAGATCAAAACCCAGATGCCGTTTGGCAATCAAAACTGTATCAATATCAAGTTGGGCGATCCGTTCGACGTTGTTATTGTCTTTTAATAAGGCGATTGTCGGACGCTGGCTCAGATGGGGAGCAATGTAGCCTGAAGTCAAAACTTTAGCTTCGTCGTCAACTAACTCTACTGCCCGATTGACCGCTGCAACATTGTCATATAAGGGCGCATAGCGAGTCCAGAAATAGCCATATTTAGCCAGAGCGAGCCAGCCCACTATCGACCAGACAATTAGCCAGCGGGGAGTTAACCAACGGCGAAGACGACGTTTGCTGAGATACACCTGCGAAGCAATCAACCAGATAAACAGAAACGGGATAATCGGCAGGGCGTATTGGTGAATCAAATCTCTTTGTCGGGGATAGTCGGCCAAAATATTAAGGGCCAACATTGGTAAAGCCGGAACGATCGCTGCGATTTTACGCCAATGTAGACCAATGAGAATCGGCGCGATGAGCAACAAATAATAGAATAGGCGATCGCCCATTACCGCTCGACCCAGCAAAATTTGGGGATTAGCTAAGATTTTGAAAGCAATTTCGCTCAAGGATGTGCCCAAAGAGCCATAATGCCACGTTCCCGCCATTTGATGTCCGCCACGAAACGTCGGAATTAAATATAGTGCGGCAAAGCCAAACCAGATGACTCCAGCCACCACAGCGGTCAGACCATACCAGAATCTTTTTTGCCATAGACATAACCAGCAGCCCAAACCAATTACCGTTAGGGCGAGAGTTTCCTTGCAGCTTAAAACTAAGATAATGCTGGGTATATATTGCTGCCAGGCTCTTTTTTGTGCCGCCCAAACTGCCCAGATGAGTGCGGGGACGGCAATGCTTTCCGGTCGAAACTCAGCATAAAAATTGATGTTAAAAATACCTGGATAGAGAGCGTAGCAGATAGCGATCGCCCGAGCATATTTAACCGATAAACCACTGTCTCGACTTAGACCATAAATTGGTACCGCTCCCCAGGCATAAGAGATCGCCTGAATTGCTAACAGCCAGCGCACATCAGGATAAATCACATAAAACAAAGAGAGCGGATAAAAAACAAGAGCGCCATGATCGCCAATTAAATGTACTCCCTCAAGCGTGGTAGAAATGGGAGCATCTCCGCGACTTAGCAGATAGACTAACTGATCGAAAAAGGCGAGGTCATTGCCCTCGCGAAATAACCAAAGTTGCAAATTGCTAAAGGCAAATAAAACCGAGCTGGTAATTATCACTAGTCCTGGCAAAAACCAATCCGAGCGTTGTCGGGGATGTAATTTTGCTGCTGTTAAAGATTTAAGTTTCACTAGCTACTATTGACCGTTCGTTATTTACTGGTTGCTATTGACCCAAATAAGCCTCTAGGACCCGCTTGTCACTTTGAATTTCTGCGGGAGTGCCCGATGCCAGGTTGCTACCCTCGGCTAAAACCCAAACGCGATCGCACAAGCTCATGATTACGTCCATGTTGTGCTCGATAATTAAAAAAGAGATGCCTTGCTGGTTCCAGCGCTCAATATGTTCGCAAATCTGATTGATTAAAGTCGGATTTACCCCAGCAGCAGGTTCGTCTAGCAGAATCAGCTTGGGATTAGTCATTAGAGTCCGCGCCATTTCCAGCAGCTTTCTCTGACCTCCGGATAATGCCCCCGCATAATCGTGGGCTTTGGCAGCCAATCCAACCGACTCCAGAATTTCCATTGCCCTAGCTTTATTGGCTCGCTCTTCGCTTCTGAGCTGTTTTTGCTGTAGCCAGACCTGAAAAAAGTTTTCTCCCGTCTGTTGGGGAGTGGCCAAGAGCATGTTTTCCAATACCGACAACCGTGATAACACCCTAGCTACCTGAAAGGTACGAATAAAACCGAGGGTAGCAATCTGATGCGACGGTAAATTATAAATTGACTGACCGTCAAACCAGATCTCGCCGCTATCGGGTTCGATAAAATTAGCCAATAGGTTAAACAGTGTAGTTTTTCCTGCCCCATTCGGCCCAATTAGTCCGGTGATGCTGCCTCGATCGACCGACAAGCCAGCATCATTAACGGCTTTAATCCCACCAAAACTCTTCGATAGTCCCCTAGCGCGAAGCAATAAATCCCCTGATGAATCCGACTCCACTAGTTCCCCCACAATTTATGACGCGATAATTTGCTAATTTTATTTAAAAGGGTATCAAAAGTTTTTCAACTTAGCTTTAAAGGTCTGCATAACTCAATGACAACTGACTAAGTGTCCCGTATTTCAAACAAATTCGATTCAGGAATAACTAAGGTGGAATATAGAGTGGAGCAAATTCTAATTCATCAATGACTCAGTTAAAATCGCCCCAAGATTCGATCGTTAAGTTAAGCGCTGACAAAGCTGATGAACTAAATTCGCGGGTATCTCCTTGGCTATCCAAAATACTCTACCCCTTGGGATGTTACCTCGTCGTACCGGGATTTTTTGGCAAAATCGAAATTTTTGGCCAAGAACATATTCCCCTAAAGTCCCCGGTTATTGTCGCTCCCACTCATCGTTCCCGTTGGGATGCCGTAATCGTGCCCTACGCCTTGGGTAGATTAGTTAGCGGGCGAGATTTGCGCTTTATGGTGTCTGCCAATGAAGTAAAAGGAATTCAGGGTTGGATTATCCGCCGCATGGGTGGTTTTCCGGTCAATACCGACCGACCTCAGCTTAACAGCGTTCGCCACAGCATTGAGCTACTCAAGCTAAACCAGGAAATGCTGGTTATTTTTCCCGAAGGTGGTATTTTCAACGATTATCAAATTCATCCCCTGAAAAGAGGCGTAGCCTCTATTGCTCTTCAGGCAGAAGCAGACAAATCAGAACCAGGAGTTAAAATATTACCTGTCGGTATTCGCTATAGCCAGCCCTACCCAACTTGGGGCACAGACGTGAGGGTTGACATTGGCTCTCCTCTAAAAGTGGCAGAATATGATGGTAAATCACTTCGACAAAACTCTCAAAAGCTCACCGCAGCTTTGCAGGCAAGCCTAGAACAACTGTACCAAAACTAAAAATATAAAATAACCATAAAAAACAACTAGTTTTTGAGCTATCTCCGCCCTAAAACCCACATAAATAGAATTTCTAATTTACTATGGAGAAATCTTAAATGCTGTGTAATTTGACTAAACAAATCAATTACTAAGTTTATAATGTCAGCTTGAGAGTTACAGATTAATTAACTATCTATTCTGATCGATTGCCCCTAAATTCAGCTAAATCGCCGATCTTCCCTAGAGGAATCTTTGCTCCGAGTCGTTCGGAGGATGCTCAATAGTTCTAAATATTCATGTCACATCCTGAGCCTCAAATTCAATGCTCGAATCCTCACTGCGCAGCTTCTAATAGTCTGGAGGCTAGTGTTTGTAGCGAATGTAGCACCCCCATCGTCAGACGCTATTTATGGAGTAGTGATAAGGCGATCGCTCCAGAGCAAAAGACAACTTTGGTCGATGACAGATATTTGGCTTTAACCGAGCAAATTTTTCTTGATACTAAACCGAAGCTGCCTCCTCTAACTCCTGAAGAAGTTCCGGCCGAGATCGCGGTTTATCTACAACTTTTTGCTTATTATCCTCATATTCCTCAGCCTCATGGTTTGTTGAGCGATAAAAAGACCTGGTTATTTGATTACGGTACCGTTCCTACCGATAGCACGGGAGAATTAACCTACGGTGCTGACTTGCTGCCAAAGGTAAAAGATTTATGGAAGGTGGCAACCCCCCTACAGCAGCTAAATTGGCTCTGGCAAATTGCTAAGCTATGGCGACCACTGGCAGCTAAAAGAGTTGTCTCAACTTTAATCGAACCCAATTTAATTAGAATTAATGGGCAAATATTACAGCTAATTTATCTACAGCCCGATTTAGAAAAAGAGATCGAATTAAGGGACTTAGGTAACCTCTGGTCTCAGTGGGCAGAAACTGCACATCCCAGCATTAAAGAAGTAGTGTTGCAGCTAGCGGTTAATCTAGAGACTGGAGCGATCGCCCAAGCCAATCAGCTAGCGGCGCTGTTAGATCGAGCAATTTCCCTATATTGCGAAACTCAGCAGTATTCCTATCAAATCTATGCGATGAGTGACTCGGGACCCAGTCGTAGTAACAATGAAGATGCCGCTTATCCTCTCTGTAGTAAGCCAGAAGATGTTGTTACAGCCCAGAATGCCCTGGCGATTGTCTGTGATGGTGTTGGCGGTCACGACGGTGGCGAAATCGCTTCGGGAGAAACAAGCCGTTATCTACAGCAAAAAATTTCTGCCCTGTCTCTCAATCAACTCAACCCTCCTAAGATATCAAAGAAATTAACTAAATATATCAAGGGTGCCAACGATATCATCAGCAAGCGCAACGATAGCGAACAGCGACAGGAAAGACAGCGGATGGGAACAACCTTAGTAATGACTCTTTCTGCCGCCCAGCAAGTATATCTAGCCCACGTTGGTGATTCGCGAATTTACTGGATTACTGCCAATAGCTGCCATCAAATGACTATTGATGACGATTTAGCTTCTCGAGAGGTTCGTTTGGGCTACGCCCTCTACCGCGATTCTTTGCAGTATCCCTCCGCAGGAGCCTTAATTCAGGCTTTAGGCATGCGAGATTCTGCGGCACTTCATCCCAATTTGCAGCGATTCATTATTGATGGTGAATGTGTTTTCGTACTCTGTACCGATGGTTTGAGCGACTTCGACCGTGTAGAACAGCAGTGGCAGCACAAGATATTGCCCATTCTCGCTCAGAAACAAGATATTGCCAGCGCGGTCAAAGACTTAATTGCCTTTGCCAACCAACACAATGGTCATGATAATGTCACGGTGGCTTTGGTTCATTGTCAAGTCCAACCCAAACCGGACAGCTCCCAGATAAAAATTCGTTGGTCCGATCTCGAGTCTACCCTTACGGATGCAACACAGTGGTCTGATGACAGTCAAATTGATTCTAGCTTGTCCAATCTTACTCCTACCGAAGCTTCCAGTGCCCCTACTGCAGTGGGCGAGGTAACAATCGGCGAGCAAATCGGCGAATCCTATGGACGAGACAAGCAGCCAAAATGGCTCAAGCCGCTAATTCTACTGCTGCTTATTTCAACTACGGTAGGTCTACTAGCTTATAAGCTGCTTCAATCTCAGATCGATCCTGACTCTGGTACATCCCCCGAAACAACAGAATTGGAAACGGAAACGGAAACGGAAATAGAAACTGGAGAGTAGAGTTGAATTAAGGCGGCGAGGAAGAGCAGCAGGGCAAAGAATGTTTTGGTATCACGGCAAATCCCACTCAGGAACTCAGCTAAGTTTGGCAATTGACGATCCAGGTGTCTGTTATGGTGCGACCTGTTTTACGACCATGCGAGTTTACGATCGCTCTCTGGCTCATCCTCAGACTAGTTGGTCTGCTCACTGCGATCGCCTCAGTCATAATCTTGCTGCTTTTGGGTGGCAACAGCCTAATTGGCAAGATCTAGAACGGGGGGCTTGTCTATTGGCTCAAAATTTCCCCGTACTCAGACTAGTAGTTTTTCCCGACGGCAGAGAATGGATTGTCGGCAGGGCTTTACCGTCAAAATTATCACTACAGCAGGCTTCTGGCGTTACTGCCTGGATTGCTCGAGATTCCCTGTATACTCGTCATTTACCCCAGTATAAAACCGGCAATTACCTGTCTGCCTACTTGGCACGCAGTCAGGCTTTGAAGCACTATGCTCGGGAAGCAATTTTGCTAGATAAAGAGGGCAATTGGCTAGAAACCAGTACGGGTAATCTTTGGGGTTGGCGAGATGGCTGTTGGTATACTCCCTGTTTAGAGTCGGGGGTTTTACCCGGCATTGCCCGCTCGTGTTGGCTAGATAGTTTGCGATCACGCAATCTGAAAGTGGTAGAAAATATCTGGCATCCTCAATTCGTTTCCAGCCTAACTGCTCTTGGCTATAGTAATTGTGTTGTTGAATATCTACCCATCATCGCCACTATAGATGGCAATCAACGGCAACAGTACTCTCTAGAATTACGGCTATCTAACGATTGACAGGCTTAATTTTTCTAATTTGATGCTGACGGCGATCATAAGTAAGCCAATAGGGTAGCACTCTCGTCTCAATCGCCGCTTAAACTGCTTAAGAAGCTGTTAGTTCGTCAATTACCCGCTCAATTTTGTCAACTGCTGTGCGAGGATCATTTGATTCTCCAGCGGCAAGAGAGTCAACCATCTCTTTTA
This sequence comes from Cyanobacteria bacterium J06623_7, assembly GCA_038524555.1. Lineage (GTDB taxonomy): Bacteria > Cyanobacteriota > Cyanobacteriia > Cyanobacteriales > Xenococcaceae > Waterburya. The sequence continues at coordinate 9,656 of JBCBIN010000079.1, forward strand.
CCTGTTGTTTGAGGTGATCGAGATTGTCCTGTAGCGGCTGTAGCTGATGCTGATAAAAGTCAATTTGTGACTGTATTGCCCCTGCCTCTAGATTGGCCTCGTGCCAACGATCCTGTAGTTGACCAATTTCCCATTCCAACTGACTTTTCTGGGTTTTTTGTTCTTCCAATCCCGCACTAACTTCTTGAATATTTGATTCGATCTGGGCTACTTCAGTTGCCAATTCCTGTTGCTGTTGCTCAAGGCGCGATTTTTGCGTTTCTAAAGTCTGCTTGATCGGTGCTAGGTCGATATCTTGAATTGCCGATTCAAAATCAAAGTCAACAATACCCTGACGGCGTTTGAGTACTCGTGAATGCTGGAGCAACACCTGATGTCTTTCCTTGAGAGAGCGTCGCTGTCCCACCAGAGTTCTATCCAGCATTTTTTTTGCTTCTTTCTCGTCAGCTAGTTCTTGTTCGAGAGTCAGGCGTTCAAAGTCACTGGCTTGAGACATTTTAGCTTCGAGTTCCTCAACTGCCTGGCACTGCCAGCCTAGTTCTTCCTCCTGATCGTTAACAAAGCGAGCCACTTTTTCTAGGTCTTTTTTCAAATCCTCGACTGTGGATTCTAGACTGGGTAAGGGCATATTCTCTAACTCGTCTAGATTAAAAGTCGAGCTATCGTTTTCTGCTTCCGTTCCCCCTAAAATTTGCAGCATACTGTTTTGAGCTTCTGATTGAAGGTTGAGAAATTGAGTTAGTTCTGACTTTGCTTCTAGAGACTTTTGCGAGGCGCTTAACTGTTTTTCGGCGACAGCGATCGCATTTTGCAAAGAACTAACCCGCTCTTTCTTCTCAGTGAGTTCTTGAGTCATATTGGCTAACTCTGCTTGTTTGGAGCCAATCTCAGTCTGATTGTGGTTGAGACGATCCCAATGAGACTGCATTACCTCTTGTTGCGCTCCAGTGGTTGCCTCCGCTTGCTCTAGTTTACTTTTCAATGCTTCTACAGCGTCGTTGGCACTGGCGATAATCCCTAGCTGTTGTTTCAGTTCCTCAGCCTGTTGGGGAGCGAGGGAATTCGCCTGCTGCAGTTGTTCGTCAAGATTTTCTTGTTGACCTTTTAACTGCGACCAAGCACCTTCTAGTTCCGCGCTTTTCGTTTCAAATTCGGCTCTAATTTGCTCTGTTTCTGCTTGAGCTTTCGCAATTTCGGCTTTTTGCTGTTCGAACTGCTGAAACTCTTCCTCCATTTGCTCGACCTGTTCGAGACGAGTTTCCATCTCAATCTGTCTTCGACTGAGCTCCTCGCTTTGAATTGCCAGGGACTCTTTCCACTGATTAATTTCTTCTTCTTGCTCCTGATTTTTCTCTAACAGGCGAGAAAAATTCTTGAGAATAGTAATCACCTGGGGCGAAGCCAATTCCATTTTGCCCTGAATCTGTCGATTAGTCCCCAAGTTGACGACAACTAAAGCTCCGTCGCCAAAGTCACTTGCCTCCTCGACGGTAATCGATTCATTGTTGACTACTCCCCAACTGCGATCGTTGCGCTGGCAGGCTATCAGCTTCAGCCTAGTTTCCACGCCACTCATGAATCCTTTACTTTGTTTTTGTATTTCTGCCAGATATAGCACTGTGCGCCTTCCCCTTGATTTCTTCTGTGCAGGAACTCAGAAAAATTAAGCTTTTCCAGTTTACTGCCGATTTTCTAAAACAACCAGACTAAATTAAATTTAAACCGCTGGTTTTACTCTCAAATTAAGCGAATCAAAATTTGCGACCAGCACGAATGTCCATTGTTCTCGATTGCTCTTGTTTTGCCAACTGTTTTTTTGATTTAATTCAGAGTATTGATGCTTCGGCAGCTAATTTTATTGGCAACTATTAGTCTTACCTGGTTATTTTTTTTACTCCATAAACAGTATTTTAAACTCATTG
>JBCBIN010000080.1:0-11300 GCA_038524555.1 Cyanobacteria bacterium J06623_7
AATAATTAGTAATATTTCGTCACTAGATCCTCTGCTGATGGCACTACCAGAGCCATTGCAACAGATTTTATCTCCTTTGGGAGTCAACCTCGGAGAATCTGTCATTGGATTGTTAAAGGCGATCGCGATCTTTATTGTGGGCTGGATTATCGCCACAATCATTAAAGGTATCGTTAAAAAAATTCTTAGCAGCACTGATATCGATAATAAAATCGCTGCTGCGGTAACGGGACAGAGAGGGGGTGATTCTTTCCCCATTGAAAACTGGATCGCCACCCTGGTGTTCTGGATCATCATGCTGTTTGTCATCATAGCGGCATTAAATGCCCTACAGCTACAGGCAGTATCTGCGCCGTTAAACACCCTTCTCGACCAGATTACGGGCTTTGTTCCCAAACTACTGGGCGCGGCAGCACTGTTGGGTATTGCTTGGTTAGTAGCAACGATAGTCAAAACGATTGTAACCAGAGGATTAGGCGCTCTCAACATCGAGCAGCGTATGGGTCTGACATCCGCAGATACAGGAGATTTTTCTCTAACTGATACTTTGGGTAATGCCCTTTATTGGTTCATCTTTCTGCTTTTCTTGCCTGCAGTTCTCAATGCTTTACAGTTAAACGGAACTCTCGAGCCAATTCAAGGAATGCTCAACGAGATTTTGGCTTTGCTACCTAATATCTTAGGGGCAGCCATTATCGCTGCTGTATTCTGGTTTGTGGCTAATATCGTCAAACGAATCGTCACTAATCTACTGGCGGCTACTGGCATCGACAATATCGGACGCAAAGCTGGTCTTGGGGCTGGCGGTAGAGGTCAATCTCTCTCTTCTATTTTAGGTACGGTAGTTTTTGTTCTGATTTTAATTCCGGGGATTATCTCCGCTTTAGAACAGCTACAAATTAGTGCAATTTCCGAACCGGCTACAGACATGCTCAATCAGGTCTTAGACTTGATGCCGAAAGTATTCGCAGCGGCTGTAGTTCTCGCCTTCTTCTACTTTGCCGGGCAGTTTGTGTCTGAATTTGTCACTAATATTCTCACTAATATTGGTTTTAATAACCTCTTGCAGTGGTTAGGAGTATCTTCTGGTACGGCGGGTGCTAGCTCTCTCGATAGCGATTCTGGTCTAGAGGAACCCATCGATTTGGGTATGGGTACAGAACAGCCCACCATGATTCAAACTGAGCCTACGGTTGGTTCAAAAACACCATCAGAGCTAGTTGGCTTACTTTGTTTAGTCGGCATCATGCTCGTTGCCACTCTAACGGCAGTAGATATTTTAGGTATTCCGGCTTTGGAAGATGTCTTCCGCATCGTGTTAGCGATCGCCGGTCAAGTTTTAATCGGTGTAATCGTCTTTGCGATCGGTCTGTATTTAGCTAATTTAGCCTTCAACCTGATCTTGTCTTCGGGCACGTCTCAATCTCGTCTTTTGGCGCAGTCGGCACGTATAGCCATTATTACCTTAGTGGGTGCTATGGCTCTCAACCGGATGGGTATTGCCCCCAACATTGTTAACCTCGCGTTTGGTTTGATTTTAGGCGGTATTGCCGTCGCGATCGCTCTAGCCTTTGGCTTAGGTGGACGTGAAGTTGCCAGAGAAGAATTAAAGTCTTGGGTTAGCTCTTTTAAAGGAAAGTAAGCTCTAAGCTCTAAGCTCTAAGAAATTTTATAGCTCTCAGTACTTTGCTGCTGGGAGTTTTTTGTTTTCATTTCTGACTAATTAATATATCCATTCTCATTAATTTCTTGACGACAATTGCTTGAACACCGTGAGATATTAGTAGCTACCAAATTTACCGCGCAAATTGCTAAAAGCTTATAGCCTATAGCTTATGGCTTACAGCTAAAAATAAGTAACCTCAAACGAAATTAATTGACCTTAGGGGACTTAACTATATTTTTCCGCCTCGATCGGTTATTCTTTGTCTGAGATACTATTTCGTTAGCGAATTTTGACAAACGTACCGCGCTTTTGGATAAGCTAGAGATATATCTAGCTTTTTGGGTGGCAAAGAGAGGAATCGATTGAGTAAGCAAACAACCCTAATTGAACGATTACAGGAACAAGCAAGTACTCAGCCTCATAAAAAGGCATTTACTTTCTTGGCTGATGGTGAAACTGAGATCGATAGTCTTACATATCAACAGCTAAATGAAAAAGCCAAAGCGATCGCCTTTGTCTTACAAAATCGCCACGGAAGCGGACAAAGAGCCTTACTATTATTTCAGCCAGGACTAGATTTCGTTACCGCTTTTCTCGGTTGTTTGTATGCAGGGGTGGTAGCAGTTCCCGTCTATCCTCCCAGAGCGAATCGTTCCCTAGAGCGCTTACTATCAATTGTGGATGATGCCAAAGCTAGTTTTGCTCTAACAACCGCAGTAATTCAGGAGCAGATTGCGAGTAAGTTTGCGGCTCATAACGCCACCGCTAAAATAGAGTTTATTGCCACGGATGTTCTGGAGACAGACTTACAGGCTAATTGGCAAACTCCAGAACTCCAATCAGATACCCTCGCTTTCTTACAATACACCAGCGGCTCTACAGGAAGCCCAAAGGGGTAATGGTTACTCACGGCAATCTAATTGCTAACTCTGAGGCAATTCAGCACTGCTTTGGAAACCGACCAGAACATCGTTTGGTTTCCTGGCTGCCTCCTTATCACGATATGGGCTTGATTGGCTCTATAATTCAGCCGGCTTACGTAGGATCTTCGATGTACTTAATGGCACCGGTGACCTTCCTCCAGCGTCCCTACCGTTGGCTTCAGGCGATTTCTAAATATCGCGGGCAAACTAATGGCGGGCCTAATTTTGCCTATGATTTATGTGTTGAGAAAATTACCCCAGAACAGAAAGCAACTCTCGACCTGAGCTGTTGGGAACTGGCTTTTTCTGGTGCGGAACCGGTTCGCGCAGAAACCATCGATCGCTTTAGTGACTATTTTGCTGAATGTGGTTTTCGTCGTCGCGCTTTTTATCCCTGCTACGGCATGGCAGAATCCACCTTAATGATTACGGCGAATAGAAGAGGGGTAGAGCCGGTAGTAGCTACTTTTGATGCCAAACAGTTAGAAGAAGATCGGGCGGAAAAGACAGATGCGGCAGCAAAAGAAGGCATAACTTTAGTCAGCAGTGGCGGTAATTCTCCCCAACAGCAGTTGGCGATCGCTCATCCAGAAACCTTGAGACAGTGTGCCGATGGTGAGGTAGGAGAGATCTGGGCTAAAAGCCCCAGCATCGCCCGGGGATATTGGCAGCGTCTAGAGTTGAGCGAGGCGAGTTTTAACGCTACTTTAGCCGATACGGAGGAGTCGGGTTGGCTACGTACGGGAGATTTAGGCTTTCTCCAGCAGGGGGAGCTATATGTGACGGGGCGTCTAAAAGATTTGATTATCATTCGCGGACGCAACTATTATCCTCAGGATATCGAACTGACGGTTGATCGTGCCCACGAAGCAATCCGAGCGGGTAATGTAGCGGCGTTTGCCGTTGATGTAAACGGTACGGAAAAGCTTGTAGTTACACTAGAAATTAAGCGTACATATTTAAGGAAGTTAGATACAGCAGCAGTCGCCAAAGCTATCCGTAGTGCGATCGCCCAACACCACGAACTTCAGGTAGAGGCAATTGTCTTACTCAAGACGGGCAGCATTCCCAAAACATCGAGCGGTAAAATTCAGCGTCACGCCTGTAAAAATGGTTATCTAGACGGCAGTTTAAATAGCGTTGGGGTTTATCAGTTAGCAGTAAACAGTAAACAGTTAACAGTTAGCGATCAAAAGAGAGAATTGCGTCCTGACAGTTCTGTCCAAACCAGTGGCGTTCGGGATATTAGTCAGACCGATAGGTCGCAAATTCAGATTCAAACTTGGCTGCGGGAAAACATCGCCCAGCGGTTGGAAATTGACCCGGCAGAAATTGAGATCGATGAGCCGTTTGCCAGCACTGGTTTAAACTCTTTAGCGGCGGTTAGTCTGTCGGCAGATCTAGAAGACTGGCTGGAGGTTAAGCTCTCTCCGACAATTGTTTACGATTATCCCAACATTAAGGAGCTAGCTGAGTATTTAGTTAAATCTACCCCGGCGATCGCTCGACCGGCGCTCAGAAACCCTCGAGGACAAAATCACCATCCCGATATAGCAATTATTGGTATGGACTGTCGTTTTCCGGGGGCGAATAGTCCGGCAGAATTTTGGCAGCTATTGAGCAGTGGTGGCGATGCCATTAGTCAAAGCGATCGCTGGAAGGATTCTAGCTGGGGTGGCTTTCTTGCCGATGTGGATCAGTTTGACCCCCAGTTTTTTGGCATTACTCCTCGGGAAGCCCAAAGTATCGACCCCCAACAGCGATTACTACTAGAGGTTAGCTGGACGGCTTTAGAAAATGCGGCGATCGCCAATCGAACTCTAGCAGGAAGCAATACGGGAGTTTTTGTCGGCATTAGCAGCAGCGATTATGCTCAATTGAGATTGCACTATGGAGGGGATGTCGATGCCTATCTGGGCACGGGAAATGCCCATAGCATTGCTGCCAACCGTCTTTCCTATCTTCTTGACCTAAGAGGGCCATCCATGGCGGTAGATACGGCTTGTTCGTCGTCTTTGGTAGCGCTACATCTAGCCAGTCAGAGCTTAACTACCGGGGAATGTGATTGTGCGATCGCTGGTGGTGTTAACTTGATGTTGACTCCCGAATTGACCCAAACTTTTGAGCTAGCGGGAATGATGGCGGCAGACGGACGCTGTAAAACTTTTGATGCGGCGGCGGATGGTTACGTGCGGGGTGAAGGCTGTGGGGTGGTAGTTCTCAAGCGGTTGGCCGATGCCCGACAGGATGGCGATCGCATTTTGGCCGTAATTAAGGGGTCGGCGATCGCTCAAGATGGACGGAGCAATGGTTTAACGGCTCCCAACGGTCTAGCACAGCAGCAGGTAATGCATCAGGCTTATACCAACGCCGGCATATCTCCCCAGCAGGTCAGCTATATTGAGTCTCACGGTACGGGCACTTCTTTAGGCGACCCAATTGAGGTTAATTCACTCCAGGCAGTTTTGGGACAGCGAGATAGCGCTTGTTACTTGGGTTCTCTCAAGACCAACATCGGTCATCTGGAGGCGGCAGCGGGTATTGCAGGCTTAATCAAGACCGTACTCTGTCTTCAGCACCGAGCAATTCCTGGCAATCTTCACTTTCAGCAGCTCAATCCCTTAATCGATCTGGCCGAGAGTAAAATTACCATACCCCGGGAGTTAGTACCCTGGGACGCCCAAGAAAAATATGCGGGAGTAAGCTCTTTTGGCTTTGGCGGCACGAATGCCCATGTGGTTCTCACTGAAGGGGAGAAAGTTGCCCCTGCAGCAAGCACTACTCTTAAGCCTCGTAGACCTCAGCTATTAACTCTGTCGGCTAAAACCGAAGCTGCTCTTCAGGATTTGACCTTGGCTTTTCAGCAAGATGTGGCGGGGGTAGAACTGGCGAATCTTTGCTACACCTCTAACGCCGGTAGAACTCATTTTACCCACCGTTTGGCGATCGCCGCTACATCGTCAACAGAATTACAGGAGCGTTTGGGACAGGTGGCTGCGGGACAGTCGGGGAAAGGAATTATCCTCGGTGATGCCCAGAAAAATAACGCGATCGCCTTTTTGTTTACGGGACAGGGTTCGCAATACGTCAATATGGGTTACGAGCTCTATCAAACTCAGCCCGTGTTTCGACAGACTCTAGAGAACTGTAGTGAGATTTTGCAGCAGTATTTAGATTGTTCTCTGTTGGAGGTGTTGTATAAAGAACTGCCCTCAGCTACTTCTCCTCACCCCTCAGAACAATTAAACGAAACCGTCTACACTCAGCCAGCCATCTTTGCTTTAGAATATGCTCTGGCACAGATGTGGCTCGATTGGGGCGTTAAACCAAGTATTTTACTCGGACATAGCGTGGGGGAATATGTCGCCGCTACTATTGCCGGGGTATTTAGCCTGGAAGATGCCCTCAAGCTGATTGCCATGCGCGGTAAGCTGATGCAAAACCTATCACCGACGGGAGAAATGCATGCCGTCTTTGCCGATGAAGCTAAAGTACAGTCAATTGTGGCTCCCTTTGACCCGCAGTTAGCGATCGCCGCTATCAACAGTTCCCACGTAGTTATCTCTGGCGCGAGGGAGGCCGCAACCGAAGCCGTTAGTAAGCTAGAATCAATAGGAATTCGTACTAAAAAGCTAACCGTATCCCACGGGTTCCATTCTCCTCTAATGACGCCGATTTTGTCGGAATTTCAGCGGGTAGCGCGATCAATTCAATATCATGCCCCGCAGATACAGTTGGTCTCCAACGTGACGGGTAAACTGGCTACCGACGAAATTGCCACGGCGGACTATTGGGTCGATCATGTAGTTGCTCCCGTGCGCTTTGCTGATGGTTTGACCTGCCTAGAGCAATGTAACATCCTGTTGGAAATAGGTGCGAAACCGATTCTAATTGGCATGGGACGTTCTGGTGGATTCGAGGGCGCTCGAAAGACTCTCTGGCTACCGAGCCTACGCCCCCGCAAACAGGACTGGCAGCAAATCTTACAAACTTTGAGTTCTCTGTATGTCAGCGGCGTCGATCTGGCTTGGGAGAATGTCGCCAGTGGTTCAAACTGTCAGAAAGTCGCCTTGCCCACCTATCCCTTCCAAAGACAGAGTTACTGGTTGAGCAAAACCACTAACAACAGCAAGCTGGAGGTATATCTACCGGCAGAACGTCAGAAGGATACAGCTGATTTTTATCAGATTGAGTGGCAGGAATGTCCCGAACTACCCGCAACCGCTACGATTAGCGACGGAGTCTGGCTTATTTTTACTGGCGATCGCCAGCTATCTCAACAGCTAAAAACTAAGCTCGAACGGCTAGAGCAAGATTATTTACTCATTGAAGAGTCTCATCTCACTCCAGGGGGATTGACTCAGATTTTGACCCAGCAGCAAACTAGCCGGATTATTTATCTCACTGGTTTAGAGCTACCGTCCGCCAATACTTCTGATGCAATCGAGAGCTATCAGGCGCAGCACTGTTCCAATCTCCTGCACCTCGTCCAGACTTTGAGGGCTCATTCTCTCCCTCTACCTATCTGGCTTGCTACCAGGGGATGTCAGGCAGTAAAAGCCGATTTAGATAGTACTGCCGTTGCTTCCAGCTGTCTCTGGGGTTGGGCTCAGGCGATCGCTATCGAACATCCAGAATCTTGGGGGGGCATTGTCGATTTAGACCGTGAAGGTCATGAGGCAGAACTAGACCGGCTGTTAGAAATCGTGGCTCACAGTAACCGCGAGGATCGCCTCGTCATTAGGCAAGGTCGGCTTTATGTGCCTCGTCTGGAAGCAAATCAGCTTGCCACCTCCCCCTTAGTCTTAGATCCCGCCGGTGCTTACCTAATTACCGGTGGTTTGGGTTCACTGGGTCTACAGGTTGCAGGCTTACTGGCAGATAAAAGAGCGAAAAAGTTAATTCTAGTCGGCAGGAGTCAACCGGCGGCGGCAGCCCAGCAGCAGATCGGACGGCTCAAACAGCAGGGCGTAGAGGTAGATATCGTCAGGGCGGATATTACCGACGAGGAAGGGGTTAATAAACTGGTTAGTGCCTATGGAGCCAAGACTTCAACTCCCCTGAAAGGAGTTATACACGGGGCAGGCATTTTGGATGATGGTTTACTAGAAAATCAGACCTGGACTCAATTTAGCCGGGTCATTGCTCCCAAAGTACAGGGTGCCTGGAATTTACATCGGGCGACACAAGATTTAGAGCTAGAGCTAGATTTCTTTATTCTTTTCTCTTCCGTTGCCTCCCTAATTGGCTCTCCCGGACAGAGCAACTACACCGTTGCCAACGCGGGCTTAGATGCGATCGCCCATTATCGTCGTAGTCTGAATTTGACTGCCACCAGCATTAATTGGGGTGCTTGGGCTCAAAGCGGCATGGCAGTGGAACAGGGTTTTAAAATTAAGGGACTAAACTCCATCGAACCCGATGTGGGCTTAGAGGCTATGGTACGGGTAATGGCTGGTTCTATGACTCAGGTCGGAATATTAAGCGCCGACTGGCAGCAGTTAAGTCAAAAGTTTACCTCTCTCCAGCAGTCCCCATATTTCTCGCGGTTAGTTGACCCCACTCTAGAACTCTCAAAACCACATATCTTTCAAGAGTTGCAACAAACCCCCGTTGCCGATCGCCCTCAATATCTGACTCGCTACCTCCAACAGGCGATCGCCAGCATTCTTCAGATCGATCCGGCTCAATTATCGGTGCGGGACAGTCTGCTGGATATGGGCATGGATTCCTTAATGGTGATGGAGGCGATCAACCAGCTTAAAACTGATTTACAGCTCATTCTTTATCCCCGAGAATTTTACGAACGCCCTCAGATCGAGCAGCTAGCGGCCTATCTTGCAACGGAATTTGCCAAGGCTCATGCTACCACTACCCCGGCAACCCCAACTCCAACCCTAATCCCCTCAATACCATCGAACCAAAAGCTGCCTCCGGCGGCATTTATCCTCTCTAGTCCCCGGTCGGGTTCTACCCTTTTACGGGTTATGTTGGCCGGACACCCGAGTCTCTGCTCTCCTCCAGAGCTTCATCTGCTGCCGTTTGACACTATGACTGCCAGAGAAGAAGAGTTAGGAGTATCTCAGCTGGGAGAAGGCCTAAAGCGCACTTTGATGGCGCTAAAAAATATCGATGTGGCGGCAAGTAACGAGATCGTTGAGGAACTAATTGCCAATAACGCTACGGTCAAAGAAGTCTATCAGCAGCTACAGCAGCTAGCGGGCGATCGCCTATTGATTGATAAGTCTCCTACCTATGCCAGCAACCGTGAGACGTTAGAGCGAGCTGAAACCATGTTTGCCGGGGCTAAATATATCCACCTTGTGCGTCATCCCTATGCCGCGATCGAATCTTTTGCCCGCATGCGCATGGATAAGCTAGTCAGTTCTGGGGATGCCGACCCCTATCAGCTAGCAGAATTAATCTGGCGTGACAGCAATCAGAATATCTTGAGTCTGGCGGAAGATATCGACCCCGAGCGCTATCGCCTAGTCTATTACGAAGATTTGGTCAGAAGACCCCAGCAGGTTCTAAGCAGTATCTGTCAGTTCCTCGAGGTGCCCTTCGACCGAGCGGTACTAACCCCCTATCAGGGCGAGCGCATGACCGATGGCGTGAGAGATAATGCAATGTCTTTGGGCGACCCCAATTTTCTTCAACACCGGACAATCGATGCCCAACTAGCGGACACCTGGAAAGCGATCGAGTTGCCCAATCATTTGGGAACCTATACCCAGCAACTGGCGCGACAGCTAAACTACGAACTACCCCAGGAAGCCAATACCGATGTGGTCGATCTGCTGATGGAAGAAACCCTAATTACCATTCGCGGCTTAAAAATTTGTCTCTGTACCTGGGGGCCAGAAGAAGGACCTTTAGTACTGTGCCTCCACGGCATTTTAGAACAGGGTGCAGCTTGGTCTGAGGTAGCTATCCGCCTGGCGCAAAAGGGCTATCGAGTCATTGCTCCCGACCTCCGGGGACACGGTAGAAGCGATCGCGTAGGCAAGGGAGGTTCTTACAATCTAATCGACTTCCTCGGAGATATTGATGCGATCGTCGAGCTACTGGCCGGAAAAGCCTTTATTTTGGTGGGTCATTCCCTCGGTTCGGTCTTGGGGGCAATTTTTACCACTATCCGTCCTCAGAGCATCAAAAACATCGTGCTGGTCGAAACTATTCTGCCTACTGCCGATGATAGCGACGACCCGACTACGGCTTTAGCCAATCAGCTAGACTCCATGGCGGCACCACCAAAACATCCCGTTTTTCCCGATGTCAAAACCGCTGCGGAAAGACTGCGGCAAGCTACTCCGGCAATCTCTCCTTCTCTGGCAATGCTGCTGGCAGAAAGAATTACCGAACCCTGCGATGGTGGGGTCAGATGGCGCTGGGAACCTCTGCTGCGGACGAGAACAGGCATCAGCCTCAATGGAATCGGGCGATCGCGCTATCTCAAGCTGCTGCAAAAAATTAAGGTTCCTATTACTCTGGTTTACGGCGACAAGAGTAACTTTAACCGCATTGAAGACTTAAACAAACAGCAGGAAGCTATGCCCAATGCTACCAAGGTAGTCGTCTCTGGGGGGCATAATTTACCCTTGGAAGCACCTTCTGCGTTAGCTAAAATTATTAGTGGGGCAGTGGCGTTAACCAACAAGCTGATTCCTTAATTTCTGGCTAAATACTTAAAATCTCCCTCTCAATAATTCTATTCATATAAGCTGTATCTGAAAACAGTGAACTGTTACTGCTTGTAATTATGTCGGCGATCGCACAACTATTAGAGCCTCATATCCAAGATTTGGGTGGATTTAGCGCCCGTCGCAGCTTACCTCATGCGGAACTAATGACCGTTGGCCCGTTTATTTTTTTAGACCATTTAGGCCCAGCAGTGTTTGCCCCCGGGAAGGGAGTTGATGTGCGACCCCACCCCCATATTAATTTGGCCACGGTAACCTATTTATTTACCGGAGCATTGCTACATCGAGACAGCTTAGACAATGTTCGGGAAATTCGTCCTGGGGCAGTTAACTGGATGAGCGCGGGGAAAGGTATTGTTCATTCTGAAAGAAGTCCCGCATCAGAGCGTCAGATAGAAAGCACTTTACATGCGATCCAAACTTGGGTAGCTCTACCGGAGGCAGCAGAAGAAAGCGAACCCTGGTTTCATCATTACCCCGAGTCGGAGATTCCTCGCTGGAGTGAAGGAGGTGTTGATGTGGTTTTAATTACCGGAGCTTGTCAGGGTTATCAGTCTCCCGTACGTACAGCTTCGCCAATGATTTATCTAGATTTGGATTTTGCCCCCGCCGGTAAATTTATCCTCGAACCGAACTACCCAGAAAGAGCTATTTATACAGTCACTTCCGGCATCTGCATTGATGGAGAAGAATTGCCGCAGCATCGATTGGCAGTACTTTCCCCCGGTAGCACAGTAACCATATCTGCCCTAGTTCAGTCTCGCTGTGTCGTTATTGGTGGAAACTCTGTAGGCGATCGCCATAAATGGTGGAATTTTGTCTCCAGCCGTTCCGCTAGAATCGAGCGTGCCAAAAAGGATTGGCAAGAGGGTCATTTCCCCCAAGTTCCCGAAGAATCAGAGTTTATCCCCCTCCCCGATAGATAGATTTTTCTTTTACTATATTCCGGGCAAATTTTCATCAATATAGCAATCGAAGCAAAGATTAGGACAGAATAAAGAGGTAGAG
>JBCBIN010000081.1:0-11299 GCA_038524555.1 Cyanobacteria bacterium J06623_7
CTCACGTACCAAGGAAGAAGTTACCAAGGAACCGTGCATCGCGGAGAACAAGCTGCCGCCGAATACACCTGCAACGCCCATCATGTGGAAGGGGTGCATCAGGATGTTGTGCTCTGCTTGGAATACCAACATGAAGTTGAATGTTCCTGAGATACCCAAAGGCATACCATCGGAGAAGCTTCCTTGACCCAAGGGGTAGATTAGGAATACTGCTGTCGCTGCGGATACGGGAGCAGAGTATGCTACACAGATCCAAGGACGCATTCCTAGACGGAAACTTAGTTCCCACTGACGACCGAGGTAAGAGAATACACCGATCAAGAAGTGGAAAATGATTAGCTGGTAAGGGCCACCATTGTACAACCACTCATCCAAGGAAGCTGCTTCCCAGATGGGGTAGAAGTGTAGACCGATAGCGTTGGAGCTAGGTACTACTGCACCGGAAACAATGTTGTTTCCGTAGATTAAGGAACCTGCTACAGGCTCACGGATACCGTCGATGTCTACAGGAGGTGCTGCGACGAAGGCGATTAAGAAACAAGTTGTGGCTGCAAGAAGTGTAGGAATCATCAAGACACCAAACCAACCGACATAAATACGATTGTTAGTGCTGGTAATCCACTGACAGAAGTTCTCCCATACACCACGCGTTTCGCGTTGTTGTAAAGTAGTTGTCATGTGTTTATGATTGCTTATTTATTTAGTTGTCTAGGTTCTAAACTAGAACAGACGGGAAAGCCAAATATTGACTTTTCATCTATGTAATTAACATAGCTAAGTATTTCTACTTTATCAAGGAATATTACATTGTTATTAGTAATGTTGCTTATAAATAAAACTTATAACTACTTTTGCTTTTGAATATATTCTCGCCAATAGATAATTTTATTGCCAGCCAGCTCAAAGACAATTGCGTCTTCGGCAAATCCTATTTTCCCAGTTTGTCGATGGCGATCGCCTCAGAATCTTGAGTTTCCCAGGCTTTAGCCTGTCTGATTACTATTTCTTCGACCTGTTCTCTAGATAGTAGTGATTGAGACATAGTGGTGGGAGTCGCAATAATAAATAGTAAGTTGACTGTCGCGATCTCGATTAGAAAATAGAGTGCATGTTTTTTTGAATCAAGTTTGGTAATGAGCATTTATTTTTGGCTATTACTTTTAGACAAAATCAATCGGGCAATAGCTAGGCTATCAGCGTCATAACAGTACCTTAGAGTCTAAATATCGACTAACTTCTCTTCATCGTAGTCATCAAATTAGCAAGTAATCTGTCGGGGTCGTAGATAATCTTTAGACCAGAACTAGCTACTCTATAAGTACCTAAATCGATCGGTTTCGTGTCAGCCCAATTTAGAGCGCCGAAGCTAAATTCAATTTCTTGTCTGGAATTGAAGCAAAGATGCCGTGACCAAACTACGCCGTAGGTGAGATCGTAGTAGTCAGATATTTCTAATCCGATTTCCTGCCAGAGAAGACAATGATGCCAACTAGCATTGTGTAAAAAGAGTTCGGGATTTGAGGTTAAAAACATTAGATCGAGATCGGAATTTGCTCTTGCTTGTCCTCTTGCCCAAGAGCCAACCAAAGCAACAGCACGAATTCGAGGTTGAGTTTCTGTCCAAGCTCGAACTAGCTCCAAAATGCGATCGACTTGCTGTTCCGTAAACCCACCCATCTTTGCCACTACAAATTTTCTCACTAAGAACTATTGCTAAAAATCTTAAAACAGACTGAGATTAATCAGTAAGAAGCAAATTGGGTGCGATAAAGTCGTAGTAGTAAAAATCCCGATCGCTATTTATGTCATCCGAGAAGCACCGCAGCACCGAACGAAATATTATTACCGATTGCCGTAATATCGATAAGTCTCAGCTTTCGCCAATGTATCAGCATTATGTTGAGGTGAAAGAGCAATACCCGAATGCCTTGTTGCTATATCGAGTTGGCGATTTTTTTGAGTGCTTTTTTCAAGATGCAGTGACCATCGCTAGAGAACTCGAATTGGTGCAAACCAGCAAAGAGGGAGGCAAAGAATTAGGGCGGGTGGCGATGACAGGTGTACCCCACCATGCTTTAGATCGTTATAGTACGATGCTGGTAGAAAAGGGTTATGCCGTAGCTATTTGCGACCAGGTGGAAGATGCCAAAATTGCTACCGCCGAAAAACGGATGGTGCGGAGGGAGATTCAGAAGTTACTGACCCCTGGTACGTTAACCGATGACGGAATGCTACAGGCGCGTAAGAATAATTTTCTGGCTGCTATTGTCGTCGTAGGAGAACATTGGGGGTTGGCTTATGCTGATATTTCTACAGGGGAATTCTTTACCTCTCAGTCGAACGAACTTTCAGCATTAACTTTAGAATTATTGCGTTTACAGCCATCAGAAGTCTTAATTCCGGCAAATGCCCCAGACGTGACGGGTTTACTCCGCCCAGGAGAAAAATCAGAGTATTTAGCTGATTATTTACCCGATAGCTTCTGCTATTCTTTGCGATCGCAACAGCCTTTTACGTTGGTAGAAGCGAGTCAAAGACTTAGAGATACTTTTGATGTTACCTCTCTTGAAGGGATGGGCTGTGCAGATATTCCTCTAGGAGTTAGAGCCGCAGGGGGACTATTAGAATATGTCGAGGATACGCAAAAAGCTTATCAAGTGTCGTTGCAACCACTACGCACCTATAGCCTCGCAGACTATTTAATTCTTGATCACCAAACTCGCCGTAATTTAGAAATTACCCAAACTATTCGTGATAACACGTTTCACAGCTCATTACTCTGGGCATTGGATCGAACTAGTACAGCGATGGGAGGTAGAGCTTTACGTCGTTGGGTATTGCAACCACTAATTGATATTAAAGGTATCGAAGCGCGACAGAAAACCATCAAGGAACTGGTCGATAATACTTCTATGCGCCAGGATTTACGCTCAATGCTGCGTAAAATCTATGATATTGAACGTCTATCGGGTAGAGTTGGTTCTGGTACGGCCAATGCACGCGATTTACTTGCTTTAGCCGAATCCTTAATTAAACTAACCGACTTATCAGCGATCGCATCTTATGGCAATGCACCCTTTCTCAAAGCTCTACATAAAGTTCCTCCCGAGTTAGAAGAGTTAGGCACATACGTAGTCGAACGACTAGTGGACGCTCCCCCTATTCTGCTCAAAGAAGGCGGCATTATTAAAGATGGGATCGATTCTCGCTTAGATGAAATCCGCCAGCGACTAGAAGATGATAAGCAGTGGCTGACTAATCTTGAAGTTACCGAAAGAGAGCGCATCGGCGTAGCTAATATTAAAGTGGGCTACAACAAAACCTTTGGCTACTACATCAGTATGCCTCGCTCTAAGTCTAATCTTGCTCCTGACAACTATAAGCGCAAACAGACTCTTACTAATGAAGAAAGATATATCACTTCCGAGTTAAAAGAGCGTGAAACCAGAATTCTCACAGCCAAAGACGATCTCAATAGCCTCGAGTACGATATCTTTACTGAATTAAGAAATACCGTTGCCGAAAAAGCCCAAGAAATTCGCAGTATCTCCAAAGCTGTGGCGGCGATCGATGTTTTAGCCGGATTAGCCGAAGTCGCCGTCTATCAAAACTACTGCTGTCCCGAAATAGCCAAAGGGCGAGCAATTGAGATTGTCGATGGTAGACATCCTGTAGTCGAGCAATCTCTGGGTGAAGGTTTCTTTGTTCCCAATTCAGCGCAGATGGGAGAAGAAAACCCCGATTTAATTATTCTGACAGGACCCAATGCCAGCGGGAAAAGCTGCTATATCCGTCAGATTGGTTTAATCCAGCTTATTGCCCAAACAGGTAGTTTTGTACCTGCTACTAAAGCTAAATTGGCAATTTGCGATCGCATTTTTACTCGCGTTGGTGCAGTAGACGATCTGGCGACGGGACAGTCTACCTTTATGGTAGAGATGAACGAAACAGCGAATATTCTCAACCACGCCACCCCTAAATCTTTGATTCTGCTCGATGAAATTGGACGGGGGACAGCTACTTTCGACGGGCTTTCTATCGCTTGGGCGGTAGCCGAATATTTAGCTACAGATATTCAGGGAAGAACTATTTTTGCCACTCACTACCATGAACTGAACGAACTAGCATCGATCTTAACTAACGTCGCTAACTATCAGGTAACGGTTAAAGAAATGGCGGATAAAATTATTTTCTTACACCAAGTCTGCGCGGGTGGGGCGAGCAAATCCTATGGTATCGAAGCGGGAAGACTGGCGGGTTTACCCAGTTCGGTTATATCTAGAGCCAAACAGGTAATGGGACAAATAGAAAAGCACAGTAAGATTGCCCTCGGTTTACGGGAGGGAATCGAACAAATGCAGCCCAAGAAAGATGCCGATGGAAATTCTACGCAACAGCTTGATATTTTTGAAGACTAAACAATAACGAATTAATGATTTTTGTAACCACAATCTTTTTCACAATCTCAAGCCAATATGTAGAGAGTTGTAGAGGAAAGTATCAGAGATATTTCAGACGTAGTAATATCGGCTTGTCTGTATATTTAAATAACTATTGATGAATTTAGCGATCGCCGCGACGATTATTTACGGGTTGCTGGCTGGCATAGGGGGAATTCTGGGCTATGTTAAGTCCCGGAGTAAACCCTCCCTGATTTCTGGCTGCATTAGCGTTATTCTGCTTTTGACTGCCGCCTGGATGCAAATTCAGGATAATAATTTGGGTTTATTAATCAGCCAAGTTATTGTCTCTTTGTTAGTAGTGGTATTTATCGTTCGTCTGGTTAAAACTAAAAAGTTCATGCCGGCGGGACTGATGACCATTACAGGAGTTGCCGCTTTAGTCTGTCTATTTACCTGATAGCTTGCTCTCTTTAAGCTAGAGTTTCTGGACAGTATCCCAAACCGATAGTAAACTGTTGGCGAAAAGCTTCAATATCTTTCGTGTCGGGCTTGCCATAGGAAACAACCGCTACCTGATAGCGACGCATCACCTCCACGGGAGATTGACCGGTTTCCAAACTCCAAAAAACCATCTTTAGTCGCATTTCTGGCTCGTAAGCAATTCCCAGCTCGGACATAAACGAGCAAAGGTTACCGTGTAGCTTGGGTTCTAAGGCTTGAGGAAAGTGGATTTTAACGATCCAGCCATCAATTTGATGAATTACAGTCAAAGAAGCGTTGGCTGTATGCTCCATATTGCGGAGATATTCAATTGTTCTTAACGTAACGCTAGCGTTGGCTAAAAAGTAAAGGTAGTCCATAAATAATGTATCTTTGCAAAAGAATGCCTTAGCAGAAGCTTTAACTATAGTCTGACAATAAACGTGTCGATCTCGCTTGGGGAAAAGCACCCGATCTTGGAGATTTGCTATAGGGGTTACTACCCAAATGTGATCGCGCAAAATGAATTTAAAATCGAGCATGAATCCGGATTTCTTACTTTCTAGCTACACTTACGATTTGCCCCAACCCCTGATAGCCCAGAACCCTGCTGTTCCCCGAGACAGCTCTCGCCTACTGATAGTAAATCCACGGTTGGGGTCAGAACACTCGGTCTTTCGCGATTTAGCCGACTGGTTAAATCCAGGCGATTTACTCGTGCTTAACAATACTCGGGTGATTCCTGCCCGACTTTATGGTCATAAAACTACCGGTTCCCAAGTAGAAATCTTACTGATTGAAGAACGAGGTGCCGATCGCTGGCTGGCGTTAGTTAAACCCGGGAAACGCTTTACTTTGGGAGCTAAGATTAATTTTGTTTCAGCCAACCACAGCACACTTCAAGCCGAGGTGGTGGCAAAAGATGAAGCAACGGGAGGCAGAATTTTGCAGTTTAGCGTTCCTCCGGGAAAGTCTTTGTGGCAACTGTTAGATGATTACGGTCAGTTACCCTTACCGCCCTATATTACCGAGAGTGAAGCTCCTGGAGAGCGATATCAAACCGTATATGCTGAGGAGCCTGGCGCGATCGCTGCTCCAACTGCAGGTTTACATTTCACCCCAGAATTATTAGCCCAGTTGACAGAAAGGGGTATCGAGCAAGCTCAGATTACTTTACATGTTGGTATAGGTACGTTTCGCCCGGTAGAAATAGAGCAAATCGAAGGACACACCATGCATCAGGAATGGATTGAGGTTAGCGAGTCCACCGTCAAGCAAATTCGAGCTACCAAAGCCAACGGTGGCAGGGTCATTGCCGTCGGCACCACGGTAACTAGAGCTTTAGAAGGGGCCGCAGCAGCGTCTGAGTCGGGGCAGCTAGAGCCTTTTCGCGGTAAGACCGATTTGTTTATCTATCCCGGCTATCAGTGGCAGGTAATTGATGGTCTGATTACTAACTTTCATTTACCGGGTTCGAGTCTATTGATGTTGGTTAGCGCCATGATTGGTCGAGAACGCTTATTAAAGCTATATCAAGAGGCGATCACGCTCAACTATCGTTTTTACTCATTTGGTGATGCGATGTTCATCTTGCCCCAGAAATAATTCGAGAACGTCCAATCTGCTGGGAGATGAATAATTAACCATTAGAACAGGGGATACTAATAAATACGGTGGTACCCTGACCAATTCCCGAACTTTCTAGAGAGATTTTGCCGTCCATTAAATCCATTAAATTGCGTGAGATGGCTAGCCCCAAACCAGTTCCGCCAAACTTGCGGGTTGTAGAGCCATCAACCATGACAAAGGGATCGAATAGCTTATCCTGCTGGCTGGGGTCGATGCCAATTCCCGTATCGGCAATTTTGATGACTACCTGTTGTTCTAATGGGTGATTTTTGACGCTATAGCCGTTGAGAGCAAAATTATTTTGTTTGGCACCGGTTGTCGCTTCGGTCGCCGTAAGACTATCTAGGTTGTGGTTAGAGGCGACAATGTCTCTTTGATAATTGGCTTTAGAAGCTAGAGAATATTGATAGCTATCTAATGCTTCGGGCTCTGTTTCTCTCTCTTCTGGTTTAAGTTGGGTCGAGATCGTCACGGTGATAGTGCCATTATCGGTAAACTTGACGGCATTACTAATAATATTGATTAGAACCTGTTTTAACTTGGCTGCATCCGCCATTACTTCTAGCTCCTTACCCCATACCGGCATTTCTAAATGCAGTTTTTTTTGCTGGATCGAAACTAGGTGCAAATCAACAACTTCGTGGAGAATTTTGTCCAAATTTACCGGCTCGATCACGACGGAAAGCTTGCCCGCCTCAATCTTGGAGATATCTAGCACATCATTAATAATGCCGAGTAGATGAATCGCTGCATCATCAGCCTGCTGGAGAAATTCCCGTTCTTCTTCTCGACTGTCGCAGTAGCCATCTTGCACCACGCGAATACAGTTAATAATGCCGTTGAGAGGCGTTCTCAGTTCGTGGGAGGTAGTGGCAAGAAACTCGCTTTTAAGCTGGTTGGCAGCCTGAGCTTCTTCCCAGGCGGTGACAATTTCGTTGCCCCAAGCTCTGAGTCGGCTAACCATATCATTGAGAGAAAGGGAAAGCTGATTAAATTCATCGATCTGAAAATTTTCGGGTAGACGATCAAGGCTAGAGTGTAGGTGCTCGTTCTTTAAAGAATAGTCTCGGATTTGCTCTAAAGGACGGGCCAGCTCGCGAGATAAATATAGAGTGGCGATCGAACAGGCGGCAATTAATCCCAGAGTCATACCAACCAAAACCTGACGAATATCTTTGAGGGGTTCGAGAGCAGCATCTAGAGGGCTAACGGCTAAAATAATCCATTTTTCCGCTTCGCTATTAGTTACGGGAGAAGGAATCGAACTATATCCCGTGACTAACTCTACCCCGTCGGTTTCTAAATAAAACAGGTGTAAAAAATCTGGCTTGTTGGCGATCGCATTATCCATGAGCTCCATAAGTCTCTGGGCATCGGGCATCTGCTTGATGTTGCGTCCCACTCGCTGGACAAAAGGATGGGCAAGAATTGTGCCATCTTGGTCGATAACTACGGGATAGCCTTCTAATGAGCCGGGTTCGATGATTTCCTGAGCCAAAATAGCGGACTTAACGCTGAGAGCATAGCGTAAATCCCCCTGCTCATCGTATACCGGAGCAGTCAACCAGAGCTTGAGTTGACGACCCAAAGGGTTCTCGCTGGCTTCTTCTGAATCTCGCAATAGAGAAGTAGATGGTAACAGCAATTTAACGTCTACCTGAGCTGCCGTAGTCAGAATACGCTTTTGCTTTTTTTTCCAAGTGCTGCTGACTAAATCTACAGGTTCTTTGCAGCTAGAAGCAGTAATCGAATTAGTAGTAAGATCGGTGAGTTGAGCGCACAGAATGTCGGTCGGCAAAACCTCGTTGAGTTGAGCAATCAACCGCTCACCATTAAGTTCTAAACTTTCAGAGCGAGTAACAGCAGCATCACTGACGCTGGCCAAGTTGTTTTGCAGAGCTTTGATGGACTGTCTGACTATTTCTCCTTTTCTAACCGCACTTTCGGTAAGATTTTGCCGGGCAGTTTCTAAAAAAGCCGAGCGAGCTTTTCTGTAGGTGACATATACCCCAACTAGCAAGACAGGAACGCTGACCAAAAGAATCCGCGAGAGTAATATGCGTCGAAAGGAAGATTGACCAGGTGCCATAAGAAAAGACGTAGCCCCATGCTTAAACTGAATCTCTGCTGTCTTACTCTTTATGATATCTACTCCAATGGCATTTGCCATGTTCTCTCAGGGAAAATTAAACAACCAGACAACTACCGGTTACTCCCTCGCCCATAATTATTCTTTTCGAGATGAAAAAAAGACCCCATACTACTATCGTTTTGGCCATGACTGTTGATGGCAAGATTAGCGATCGCCAGGGAACGGCAGCTCGTTTTGGTTCTGCTGCGGATAAAGCTCATTTAGAACAGCAGGTAGCTCTAGCCGATGGGGTTATATTTGGTGCGGGGACTCTCAGAGCTTATGAAACCACGATATCTGTTTCCAATCCCTTACTATTACAGAAGCGACAGGAGCGAGGACAGCCACCCCAACCGGTACAGATCGTCGTTTCGGCGTCGGCTAACTTCGATCCTCAATGGCGCTTTTTTCAGCAACCGGTACCTCGCTGGCTACTAACCCTGGCCAATAGTCAAGTTTCTCATAGCGATCGCCCAGAATTTTCCCGAATTGTTCGCGCTCCCGGTCACAACGCTAAAATTAACTGGGAAAATGCCTTAAAACAGTTATCTCAGTTGGGCTTGAAGCGGCTGGCAATCCTCGGTGGCGGCGAACTCGTTGCCTCATTAATTACCGCAGACTTAATTGACGACCTTTGGCTCACTCTTTGTCCGCTGATTTTAGGCGGAAACTCCGCGCCGACTCCTGTGGGTGGAGAGGGCTTGATGCAGATAGCCGGTAAGCAACTTCAATTATTAGAGGTCAAGCAGATAGAGCAAGAATTATTTTTACATTATTCATTTATCTCCTCGTAATGACAACTTAGCGAGTGGTAATCAGCAATCAGTCCTAAAGGACAAAGGCTTTAGCCGCATGTAGCTTCGCAAATAATTAGTACTTAGTAATCAATTCCACATGTCAGTAAAGTATCCCAACCATTTCTATCTCAAATATTCCCAGGCTCGCAATAATTTTTTGGCAGCGGCAGAAGAAACAGCAACCTCAATCGAATCTTGGCAACACCTACTTCGGGGTATGTGGGGGGAGAAGCTCTATGTCGATTTAGCCTGGTTTGGCGATCGCCAGGCATCAAAGGTACTCGTTCTACTCTCTGGCGTTCATGGAGTGGAAGGCTACTGTGGTTCGGGAATCCAGGTTGGCTCGATTCGGACGGGATGGCAACTACAGGCAGATGATAAGGTAGCGATCGCGATGGTGCATGGTTTAAATCCTCATGGCATGAGTTATCTTCGGCGAGTCAACGAAGATGGTGTCGATCTCAATCGCAACTTTATTGATTTTCACCAGCCACTACCCCAAAATAGCTTTTATGAAAAAATGGCGGAAGTTATTGTGCCCCCAGAATGGACAGAAGTAGTTCAGAGGCAAACCCAAGATCGCCTAATGGAATTTCTCCTGCAAACCCCCACTGCCGCTGCCGATTTAGCACGAGGACAATATCAATACTGGTATGCGCCTTTTTATGGCGGAGAAGTTCCTACCTGGTCGAATCGAGTCTGGCAGCAAATTTGCGATCGCTACTTAGTGGATAAATCAGCCCTCGGCTTACTGGACTACCATACGGGTTTGGGACAGCAGGGAACCGGACAGCTAATCTGTCTGCCCAACACATCGGGAACTGAGTTAGCACAGTCTATTTGGGGCGATAAGGTTGTAATTACAGGCTCGGCAAACTCCGTCGCGGCTTATATTCCGACTGGAACTTTAGTTAGTACTCTACACACCAGGCTCAATCGCACTACCTGTGTTACGGCAGTTTATGAATTTGGCACGATTCCCGAACCGGAAGTTTTTCAAGCTTTACGTGCCGACCACTGGCTCTATCGACATGGAGATTTAAATACCCAGTCAGCAGTATCGATCGCCCAGAATATGCTCGATGCTTTTTATGTAGATAGCCTCGAATGGCGCAAATCAGTCTGCGAACTGGCGTTTACCGCTCAAGATGAACTACTGGCAGGATTGCGATCGCTCTAGTAGAAGGGCGTGTTGGTAGTAAATATCACAGAAATTAGGTACTAAGAAAGGGCTAACTATACAATATGCATTCTTAACTTATTGATGCGCTACTATATGATACAAATTAAACGCTCTTACAAGTTTCTCTTAGCTTCTTTTTTAACTACGGTATTGGTTTGGGGGAGTTTTTATTTTCATCCTCCCGCCACAGCAAATGATGATACAAGCGATAGCCCGATCGCTCAGGAATCGTGGACGGAGTTTATTTTACCTCCTCTGCCCTATGATTATGATGCCCTGAGCGAATATATCGATGCTCAAACGATGACCCTACATCACGACAAACATCATGCTGGCTACGTCAAAAATTTAAATCACACAACTTGGAAGGTTAGAAGAAAAATGGGAAACTAGGAGGGGAGATATAGGCAAAAAAGATGCTTCCTCTAGTTGGAATTCCAAAAACAACAAAAAAGTTTCTTAAACAATATCGAAAAGTATTCAGAAAAGAAGCTGGTTTTCAGCATATAAGTCGATATATTAATGGACTACTGATGAGTCCAAACAAAACACTTCAAGGGATTTACAGCCAATTGGTGGTGAATGAGAAAAAGAAGGTAAGTCGTCGTGCGATGCACGAAGCAGTGTTTGAAGCGGGATGGAAATATGAGAATTTAATGGAGCAGCATAGAAAGGT
>JBCBIN010000082.1:0-11273 GCA_038524555.1 Cyanobacteria bacterium J06623_7
ACGGGGAGTTTTAAAGGGTCGGGAACAAGAGTGGAATATCTCTCGCTCGGAGCTCAAAACCCTAATTGACCTAGAGTTATTAACTTCCGCAGAGTTAGAACAGGCGATCGCTACCGAATATAACCCCGCGCGAGTTGGTTTTAAATCAGGAACAGAAGTCTGGGTCGAAGATGTCTTAAATATTGGTGTTGACCCTGTTTATTTACTCGCCACCCTCAAGCAAAAGTTTTTAGAGGCAGGAGGCGAACTGCTAGAGAATACGGCATTTGAGTCAGCAAAGATTCATCCCGACGGAGTGGTCGTCACTACGGATACTAAGGTTATTCAAACCCGTTTGGCGATCGACGCGATGGGTCACTTTTCCCCCATTATCAAACAAGTCAGAAATGGCGCTAAACCCGATGGAATCTGTGTGGTTGTGGGTAGTTGTGCCTCGGGGTTTCCGGAAAATAACGCGGGAGATTTAATTTATTCCTTCACGCCAATCATCGATCGCTGTCAGTATTTCTGGGAGGCATTTCCCGCCAGAGATGGACGCACTACCTATATGTTTAGCTATCTCGATGCCCACCCTGCCAGACAGAGTTTGGAATACTTTATGGATGAATATCTGCGGCTGTTGCCAGAATATCAGTGTGTGGAATTATCCGACCTCGACTTTAAACGATTTTTGTTTGGTTTTTTTCCCGCCTATAAAAACAGCCCAATTAAACTACCTTTTGATCGCCTTTTGCCCGTTGGGGATAGTGCGGGAGGACAGTCCCCCGTAAGCTTTGGTGGTTTTGGCGCTATGATTCGACACCTGCCCCGTCTAACGAGAGGAATTAACGAGGCTCTTACTATAGATAGTTTAAGCCAACGAGATTTAAGTCTTCTCCAACCATATCAGCCCAATATTTCCGTTACCTGGCTGTTTCAGCAGACCATGAGCGTGGAGGTCGAGAGAGAAGTTAACCCTGAGCAAATCAATAACCTCATGAGCGGGGTATTTAACGTCATGGATCGTTTGGGAGATCGGGTACTCAAACCCTTTTTGCAGGATGTAATTCAATTTGCGCCCCTCGCCAAAACCCTTCCCCTGGTTAACCTCAAGTTTGTCTTGCCTCTACTGCCACAAATTGGTCTTGGCTCTTTAATTAACTGGCTGTGGCACTATCTCAATCTGGCTCTATACGGCGCACTATATTATGTGGGTAAGTTAGCTCGACCGATAGTCAAAAATTTATCTCCTTCCCAGCAATATTACTATCATCGCTGGCTAGATGCCTGGAAATACGGTTCAGGAGGCGATTACGAACCCGATTAACTATTACCTCCTCAGGCTAGAGCGATCGCAAGCTGCACTGAAGCTCAATACAGAATTGAAAAATACAATAGAGCAATTTAACGGGGAGCAGCAAGAAATTACTGGCGACTTGTAGTTAATAACTGATAATATAGGCGATGCCTCGGGTGGAAGGGAAATAAAGATTATGGCTTTAGTTGTTCAAAAATACGGCGGCACTTCGGTAGGTTCGGTAGAGCGAATCCAGGCGGTGGCGAAAAGAATCAGCCAAGCTGCCGAGCAGGGAGATAGCCTGGTGGTGGTTGTTTCGGCAATGGGCAAAACTACAGATACTCTGGTTAAGCTAGCCAACGAGATTTCGAGCAATCCCGATCGCCGCGAGATGGATATGCTGCTCTCTACGGGGGAACAGGTAACTATTGCCCTGCTTAGTATGGCGTTACAAGAGCTAGGACAGGCGGCAATTTCCCTCACGGGAGCACAGGTAGGCATTGTTACTGAAGCAGAACATAGTCGGGCTCGGATTTTACAGATCTGTACCGATCGCCTCGAACGACACCTGAATAAAGGCGAAGTGGTAGTAGTAGCTGGCTTTCAGGGAGTGAGCAATCTAGAAGATTTAGAAATTACCACCCTTGGTCGTGGTGGCTCCGATACCTCCGCCGTGGCCTTAGCCGCCTCCCTCAAGGCAGATCGCTGCGAAATTTACACTGATGTTCCCGGTATTCTGACTACCGATCCTCGTTTAGTGCCTTCAGCCCAGCTAATGCCGGAAATTACTGCTGATGAAATGCTAGAGCTAGCTAGCTTGGGAGCCAAAGTACTCCATCCCCGAGCCGTAGAAATTGCCCGTAACTATGGTATGCCTCTGGTAGTTTTATCTAGCTGGAGCGATCGCCCAGGTACGAAAGTTGTTTCTCGCTTGCCTCAGCCTCGTTCATTGCAGGGTATGGAAATTGCTAAAGCCGTAGATGGAGTAGAGGTAGACCGAGATCGAGCTAAAATTGCGCTGTTAAGAGTTCCTGACTTTCCGGGAGTAGCGGCCAACTTATTTGGTGCCATCTCTCAGCAAAACATCGATGTAGACTTGATTATTCAGTCCATTCATGAAGGCAACACCAACGATATTGCTTTTACCGTGGTTAACCGCATGCTTAAAGCGGCTTCCTCCGTGGCTGAAGCGATCGCTCCGTCCTTAAGAAACGACCCCAGTCAGGAAACAGTAGCCGAAGTTGTCTTAGACCGCCAGATTGCTCAGGTAGCTATCTCCGGTGCGGGTATGATCGGTCGTCCGGGTATTGCGGCCAAGATGTTTAAAACCCTCGCCGACGCTCAAATCAACATCCAGATGATTTCCACCTCCGAGGTGCGGGTAAGCTGCATTATTGATGAAGCAGAATGCGATCGAGCCTTACATCTACTCTCCCAAGCCTTTGACATCGACCTGAGCGAGCAAAAAGAAATTACCGAACGTCAGTACCCAGGAGCTCATCCTCCCGTTCGAGGAGTTGCCCTCGATACCAATCAGGCGCGCATTGCTATTCGTCATGTTCCCGATACCCCCGGCATGGCAGCACAAATTTTTACCCTGCTGGCTCAGAAGAATATTAGCGTAGATGCGATTATTCAGTCTCAACGGTGTCACATTGTCAACGATTTACCCACCCGCGATATTGCCTTTACCGTGGCGCAATCTGATGCAACTTTGGCTTGTGAGGCGATTGAAGAGCTAGACCGTAAAATTGGCTGCGGACAGGTTTCTGGCGATACGGCGATCGCTAAATTGAGCGTTGTTGGTGCGGGGATGATCGGCCATCCAGGAGTGGCGGCAAAATTCTTTGCGGCTCTAGCGCAAAACAAAATTAATATTCAAATGATTACTACTTCCGAAATTAAAATTAGCTGCGTTGTCGATGAAGCAGACGGAATCGAGGCTCTCAAGGCAGTTCATGAAGCTTTCGATTTGGGCGGTAAGGATCGGGTTACAATTCCCGCCTAGTATCTATAGTTAGAATTAATCAGCGGCTTACCCCCTACCCAATAATTTTTTTGGACTAAAAAATAAAAAACCCTAATTTATTCAATTGTCTGGAAGGATTCGATCATTTCGTCTACCGTTGGCAAGTAGGTATCATAATCTTCCGGTTTTGCCGTATAGGTGATTATATAGACGCGATCGCCCTTCAAAGTCCAGCTTTGCATCCGTCGTACAGGGCTACCATTTTCTTCTCCCTGGTAGATAATTTGCCGACCCTCATCTACTCCCAGGGTAATAGGTAAGGCAGCCTCAATATCTGGATCGGAAAGTTGTTTAATTTCTGCTACCGACTGCTCGGTATATTCTGAAAGAGATTGTCCGTCAGTCAAATTTTCGACTAACACACTAACTCTCTCCTTAAAGGAATCGGCATTATTGACCGCCGGGGAGAAAAAGACTACCCCACTTGCAAAAAAATCATCGCGATTTTGCCTCGACCAAGCCGGAGGATAGTTAATGCGAAACCCTCGATCTAAATTTTCATACTGCAAAAGCTCTACCTCCGACTCATCTTCTTGAGGTTGGAACATAATCCAGCCGCCAATAACTGCTGCTAGGGTTAAAACTCCCGCTGCGAGAGGAATAGCTAACTTTGACTTAAATCGATGCGGTTTGGCTCCCGAAGACTTTATTGGTTGTTGATGAGATTGAGGCCTGCTCGTAATTAGCGTTGCCCCTACCGGTGCGCTTTTAGTGTTCTTTTCAACTGTAGCTGCACTCTCAATGGGTTTAACTGGCGACTCCGGGGCATCAGTAGATTTTGCGGGAGCACTGCTTTCTTTTTTGGCGACGATTACGGTATCGTTATTATTATTTTCTGCGGCATCTAACTGCTTTAAATCAGAGAGAACAATCCCTGCCGAAGTATATCTTTCTTGATGGCGGTAGCGTACCATGCGATCTAGGATATCTAAAAAGCGAGGTTGATAGTGAATCTTGCGGTTGAGTCGGTTACGCCAGAGTACTTCACCCTCATCATCGATCATTAATTCTTTGGGACGAACTCCCGTCAGAGCCTGGATGGCAATCATGCCCAAAGCGTAAATATCGCTATAAAACCCCGGACGACCCATCATTTGTTCCATGGGCATATAAGATTTTGTGCCGACTGCCACGGTTTGTTTGACCTGTCCCGCAGCATCGATAATCTGGGTACTAACTTGCTTAACCGAACCAAAATCAATCAGGACAATTTTACTGTCGGCGGTTCGACGCATTAAATTAGATGGTTTAATATCGCGATGAATTACGCTATGCTGCTGAACAATTAGCAATACTTCCAGGACATCTTGTAACAGAGTTAGAGTTTTTGATTCTGACCAGGGTTTACCGGAAATGATTTCCTGGCTCAGATCGTGACCCTCGATTAATTCCTGAACCAAAAAGAAGTCGTTATCCTGTTCAAAATAAGCCAGTAGTCGGGGAATGCGATCGCAATCACCCAGGCGGTTCATAATTTCTGCTTCGCGGTTAAACAGACGGCGAGCAATTGCCTGAGCTTGAGCATTATCTGTTTTGGGCTTGAGCTGCTTGACTACGCACTGGCGATCAAAGCACTGCTGATCCTGAGCTAAAAAAGTGACTCCCACGCCACCCCTCCCCAGTTGCCTCACGACGTAATAACGTCCCTGAATAGTCTGTCCTACAAGATTGTTATCCATCGACACAATTGCCTAAAAGAGAGTTCACCAAATCTCCCTAATTTTAGTACCTACTTTACCCATCTGGGAGTTCATCTCCCCCCTAGCCTCAAAGTCTTTTTTCGCTTTAATTCTGATCGACTAATTTGCTCAGTTTAACAATCGGGAGATTCTGTTTCTGGCTGGGTAACTAGCCAATTATCTACTGCTAGCTGATTTCGCCCTGCTTTTTTGGCTCGATACAACAAACTATCTGCCACTTCAATCATAGTACTACTTTGCTGCTGGGGATGGGGAATTCTGGTAGTTAGACCCAAGCTTAAGGTAACAATGGGACTTACTTGAGACTTGAGATGGGGTATGCCTTTTTTGGTTAACTGACGGACAATTCTATGAGCCAAAAATAGAGCCCCCGGAGCGTTGGTGTTGGGTAAAATAAGCGCAAACTCTTCTCCTCCATAGCGAGCCACTAAGTCGGCGGGTCGGCGGCTACAGTCTTGTAAAATCCGGGCAATAATTTGCAAACAGCGATCGCCCTCTTGATGACCGTAAGTATCGTTGTAGGCTTTGAAATAATCGACATCACACAGAATCAAAGAAAGGGGTAACTGTTCTCGTGCCAGCCGCTGATATTCTTTGGTCAGAACTAAATCGAAATAACGTCGGTTAGCAATTCCCGTCAACCCGTCTTTAATAGCTAGCTGCTGTAACTTTTGATTATCTGTTTGTAGTCGGAAACATATTTGAGACTGCTGTATCGCCACCATCATCTGTGCGAGCAAACCTTGAAGAAAACCGATCTCCCAGTCCTGCCAAACGCGAGTTGCTTGAGTGTTGTAGGCGATTAAAACTCCCCACCATCCTTCCCGGTCAACCCGAGTATCAGAACTAGTAATGGAGGATAGAGAAGATTCTCGTTCGATCGCCGTGCTTACTTTTCTCTTTCGGATCGGCAACAGCAAACACGAGCGAATTAACTGAGAATTAATCTGGAGAAAGGCGGGGCAAAAATCCGTATCTGTTACCGCGCAGGTGGTAGTTAATGCCGACAATAGTGACGTGATATCGCCATAATTAGTCCCCTCGATAAACCTTGCGATACTCTTCGTCAGTAATTCAGAACTTTCTGAATGATTCTCAGGTGTCGTGGCTAGAGAGACTGCAAATTGCTCTTCCTCGCAACCATATATTAATACTTCCTCACACCGCAAAAATTCTCGAACGACCCGAGCAGTAGTGGTTAAGATTGTCTCTGGTTCGATTGACTGGCGTATTTGCTCCAGCATCTCGTTCATTAAAGCCTGTAGCCCTGTCTCAAACACCTGTCGCTGCCGTTCGATGGCTAAATATATCGAGCGAATTAAAGTCGGCGTCTCTAATTTTTCTGCAACCAAATAATCTTGTGCTCCTGAAGCGATCGAGCGTACAGCTAGATCTAAATCATCAATAGTCCCTAAAACTATAATTGGCAATTGAGGTAAATGTCGCCCTAAAATTTCATTCTCTGATAGCCTAGGGTCACCGGAGAGGGAAGAGGACAGCATAATTAAGTCACATCTTTCTCGTTCGATTAGAGCTAGTGCTGCTTCTATGTTTGCTATCTGCTGTAATTTTATTATGGTCTGACAGTTTTGTAATAATTGTGCTATTTTTCTCGCATTTACCAGATTAGCTTCAACTAATAATACTTTGATTATTTGACGACTCACTACCTTATTTTGATTAATTCGCAACTAAATTACAAGAATTACCTTAAAGTATATTTTTTAGGTAAGATTTTTATACTACGAAAAAATACTCTCGATTAAACTGACTACGTAACCCATTAAATCTCTGATGTAAGTTATTTTACATCTTAATAAAGATTTTATATTATTCGTTTTTGCCAAAAAAAACAGAGAGAATTTCCCTCTGTTCGACGATATTTAATTCACTTAATTCGATCTACCTGCCGAGTTAATAGAATTGATTGCTGACTATTAACTACTAAGAGATAGTTTCTTCCGATTCATCTTCAATAGGTGGTACTGGCGCGACGGCAGCGATCGCATCATCTTTATCCAGTCTCTGAACTCGAACTCCAGTTGCATTGCGAGACTGTAGGGAAATAGCATCCACAGCTTGGCGAATCATAATTCCACGGTTAGTGACAATCATTAATTCATCATCAGAGTTAACAATATCAATGGCGACTAAGCAATCATCATCAGATTTAAATTTAATTGCTCTAACCCCCATCCCTGCGCGATTTTGGAGGCGGAACTTGCCAATCGGGACTCGTTTACCATAGCCATTATTGGTAATTGCCAGTAACCAGGGGCCACGATCTACCGCTTCATCAAGCATTTCTTCGCCGCCATCGTCGTCATCTTCATCGGCACTGCTATCAATGGTAGCGACGATTTGAGCCGGAATAATATCCATGCTAATTAGCTCGTCGTCTCCTTTAAGCTTCATGGATTTGACTCCTTTAGTCGATCTGCCTAGAGGACGCAATTGCTGGCTGTTAGTTTGGAAGTGAATAGCCATGCCCTTGCGGGTACCGATAATGACGCTATCTTCAGCGGTTGCCAGCCTAACCCAACGAAGCTCATCCTCATCCTGTAAGGAAATTGCAATCAAACCGTTCGAGCGAATATTAGCAAAGGCAGATAAGGCAGTTTTTTTGATGTTTCCCTTCTGGGTCAACATGACCAGGTATTCGTCCTCAGTAAATTCGCTGACCGCAATCATGGAGGTTACTTTCTCGGCTTGAGAAATCGGCAACATCTGGACGATGGGGATACCCCTGGCAGTACGAGAGGTCGCGGGAATTTGGTAGGCATGGAAGGAATAAACCACGCCGCGATCGCTAAAGAACATTACCGTGTCGTGGTCACAACAGGTCATGAAGTGCTCGATACCGTCATTTTCTTTCATTTTGGCGGCAGCTTTGCCCCTAGTAGCTCGGCTTTGCGCTTCAAAAGTACTGACGGGCATACGCTTAATATAGCCCTGTTCGGTGAGCAAAATGACCGACTGCTCGTTGGCAATTAAATCTTTGTCTAGCAGTTCACCCTCCCCCTGAACTATTTCTGTCCGTCGGGGAGTGGCGTGAATATTTTTAATCGTGGTTAGCTCGGACTCGATGATTTCTTCAATCCGCTCTTTCCGCGCCAGAATGTCGTTGAGGTCGGCAATCTGAGCCTGTAAATCTTCATGTTCTGCCTGAATTTTTTCGGCTTCTAAAGCGGTTAGGCGACGTAGCTGCATCTGCAAGATGGCATCGGCTTGGGTTGCTGATAGACCAAATCCTTCTACCAGTTCGTTTTTGGCGCTTGCCGTATCTGCCGCCCCGCGAATTAAACCAATAATGGCATCGATATTAGCTAACGCAATTAACAATCCCTGTAATAAATGGTCGCGCTCTTCGGCTTTACGCAATTGATAACGAGTGCGACGGGTAATTGCTTCGACCCGAAAGTCTAAAAATACCTCCAAAAAACGGCGAATAGTCAGCAGTTGAGGATCGTTGTTGACCAGAGCCAACATGTTGGCCCCAAAGTTACACTGAACCGCAGTTTGCTTGTACAGATTATTGAGCACAACTCGGGGATAGGCATCGCGCTTCAATTCAATTACCACTCGCATCCCCGTGCGATCGCTTTCGTCGCGAATATCAGAGATTCCTTCGATACGTTTATCGTTGACCAAATCGGCAATTTTCTCAATTAGAGAAGATTTATTGGTCTGATAGGGAAGCTGAGTAATAATAATTGCTTCTTTATCCGCACGACCCCGCTGCGAGATAGTCTCAATTTCTGCTACCCCGCGCATCGTAATCGAACCTCTACCGGTAGTGTAGGCTTCCTTAATGCCAGAGCGACCGATAATTTGACCCCCCGTGGGAAAGTCAGGACCCTTGATATACTGCATCAATTCCAGGTCAGTAATTTCAGGATTGTGAATTAGGGCGATCGCCCCTTCAATTACTTCTCCCAAATTGTGAGGCGGAATATTGGTAGCCATGCCAACGGCAATTCCGGAAGAACCGTTAACCAGTAACTGAGGAATTCTTGCCGGGAGAACGATGGGTTCCTGTTGCGAACCATCAAAGTTATCGGCAAAGTCTACGGTTTCTGCTTCAATATCTCGCAGGAGCGAATCCGTTGCCAGAGCTTGGAGACGACACTCCGTATAACGCATGGCAGCGGGGGGGTCGTTGTCGATCGAACCAAAGTTACCGTGTCCATTGATGAGGGGATTTCTCATGGAAAAATCCTGCGCCATTCTCACCAAAGCATCGTAGACGGCAGTATCACCATGGGGGTGATATTTACCCAATACTTCCCCCACAACACGGGCACATTTACGAAACGGTCTGTCTGGGGTCAACCCCAATTCATACATCGCGTACAAAATACGACGATGGACTGGTTTTAGACCATCCCTAGCATCGGGCAGCGCCCTGCCTACAATGACGCTCATCGCATATTCCAGATAGGAACGCGACATTTCATTACTTAGATCGGTGGGAATAATCCTTTCTTGGGAAGTGGTCATATTCTGAAAAACTCCAAATATATGCAATAATTTGGATTAATGGCTGATAAACTCCACAAGCTTCTCCTTTACAGCCAGTAAAGCCCAATATGGTAGCATTTTATCCTCAAATTATAGCACATTTAGCTCCCCAATTGGTGGGACAAACAGCTTGCTATAGCTAGCATACGCGTCTTTTGGTTTGAGCTAATTCTTTATAATCTATTGAGAATTTAATTTGCTCTTGAGTCGACGACCAAACTGTTGAATCTGGAGCTGGCGCAGCCGCCTTTTAGTCAATCTCGGTATGTTGGGAGCTAACTGCCCTTGATAGTCAAAAAAACGCTCGATTTTGCTTAAAATCACCTCCAACCGAGGAATTAAACTGGCACTACGGTATTCGGCGATCCAGGATGCCGGCGACGGTGAGTTGGGCTGTTGCAATACCTCATCAATCTGCATTAAATCGTACTCCAAGGCATAGCTAGCAATTTTGTGACAGTTAAAACCCGGATCTAGATAGTCAGCCAATCCATGGTTGAGGCTCGAAAAAACTTGACAGCCACAAGCTATAGCTTCTAGCGGTGGCAAGCCAAACCCTTCGGTTACGCCCCTGGTTGCCCAATACTCTGCCGAGTCGTAAAGATAGATCTGACTGCGGTTGAATAATCCGGCCAAATCTTCTACGTAGCCCTCGACAAGTTCTACTCGATGATTCTGTTGTAAAGCGGGAACTAGCTGTTGCAAAAGATACTCAGAAGACTTACGGGTTTGTACTAAGACTTGGATGTCTCTGGGCTGATGGCGATTATAAAACTTATCTTCAATTTGATTGGGCAAATAGTAGATGGGGCTGCTAGCGGCCTTTTCGCCCCAATAGCCCATCGTATTTCGGCTCACGGTAATAATTGGCACCTGGGGAGGAAGAGAAAAACCGTAGCTAGAGCTGTGGGCATGGTACACCACATTTTGACCCTCTAATTGTCGAATAAGCTTGGGTACATCGAAGCCCCAGCCAATGATAAAAATTGCTGACTGGCGATCGCAATTAGGCAAGATATCATGCAAGAAAGCTATTTTCTGTTCTCGCTGCCGATAGGTAACAATCTCTGCAGTGCAGATCTGCTGGGCTAATTTGCAGGTATTTAACTCGGCCCATAAGCCACCGCCGCCAAATTTACCAGTTGTTCCTGGAACTAAGAAATATAGTTTTCGCATTGATGATATTAATAACGCCTAATATAAACTAGCTTCGTCCCACGGTGATTAGCTATCCGCTATTGTGGGTGTGCAACGCCTAAAAGAACTATCAATGTCCCATCAGCGTTCCTCTTTTAGATAGCCTTATAAGTTACTCACCGGTATAGCACAGTAACTTTAGATAGTACGGCAATTAATTTAGAACGACGCTACTTTTAAGAGGGTTCTTCCTGGGCGATAAGCAGCCACAAGATAGCTGTCGTTCCCCCTCGCTCTGTAACTAAATTGTTAGGGCTAATTAGCTCAATTTCTCCCTGCATTTTACGGGCTAACTCTCTAGCGATCGCCAAGCCTAAACCCGTACCGGGAATATCACCCCGGGCTTGAACTCCCCGATAATGACGCTCAAAAATACGACCGAGATCCTGAGAGGGAATGCCAACTCCCGTATCCCGAACCGCAATACCCAGACGAACTTTGCTTTCTGGTTCTGATGCTAGTTCCAGTTCGACTTTACCACCGGGCATTGTATATTTAAGAGCATTGTCGATGAGATTATTTAAGATTTCTCTGAGGGCAGCTAAATCAC
>JBCBIN010000083.1:0-11050 GCA_038524555.1 Cyanobacteria bacterium J06623_7
TTAAGTTAAGTATGTCTCTTGTGGCTGAGGCGTTTTGAGTTTTGTTTTTCTTTACCTTAAGGTCGAGCTAAGCGGGAGCCGATACTAGTAAGAGCTTTTTTAGCTAATTTGATAAAATATTTAAGCAGTTTTTGCTTAACATTTTGGTTCTCAATCATGCCGATTGGCGATGAATAGGATAAAGAAGAGTGTTCAGCTTTTCACAACACGAAATACCTAGAGAATTTGCCAGCAATATTTTATACTTGCTAGTCATTTTAACTTGGCCAATGTATTCTAAATTACAATCAAAACTAATATTATGATTGTTTACATCAATTAGGACTAATAAGAGACTATTAGTCTCGATTTTATCCCATAGAGTTATTAATGTAATTCAGTTAACAAATTAAATCTTATAGATATAAGAAGCTTAAATAAAAATAATTCTCATCTCAAGCTTTGTCCTGTAAACATATAGATAAACATCGAAAAAATCACAGCTATTTATCAGCAAGATAACTTCTAGATTTGGGCATAATATTCTCAGAATAGGTTCAAAATATTCGATGAATATATCTGAGGCTTTAGAAGTATACGATCGCGCGATCGCCGAGGCTCGAGCAAATGGTTCGCTCTCAGAAGAAGCTCTGGCAAATGAACTTGCGGCTAAATTCTATCTTGATCGGAATCGAAAAAAAATGGCGGTGGGCTATATGCAAGCAGCCTACTACTGTTACAGGCAGTGCGGAAATAAAGCAGCAATAGATTGTTTAGAGCAGCACTATCCCGAATTATTACGCCCGATTTGGCAACAGCAAACCCAGGCGATCGATTCCCATTCAATACTGTCCGCGCTATCTAGCTTGAATGAATCTAATTATGTGCTCGACCACAAGACTGGTAATAGTAGTGAGACTTTTGATTTTATCAGTATTCTGAAGTCAGTTAGGGTTCTTAGTGAAACCCTCGATCTAGATAAATTATTAAAAAAACTGAGTCAAATTGCGCTAGAAAATTCAGCCAGCGATCGCCTAATTCTCGCCTTTCCTAATCGTATAGGAGAGTGGCAAATAAGAGTCACTGCTAGTGCCGAACATACAGAATTAGTCACAGAATCCTTAGAACGAAGTGCTAATCATCCTCTCAAACTAATTAATTACGTCAAGCGTACTCAAGAAACAGTTTCGGTCGATAATCTTACGACAGAATTACCGATTATTGATGATTATCTCCTCACACATCAGCCCCATACTGTTCTGACTTTACCGCTCAAATATCAAGAGCAAACAACTGGTGTTTTATACCTACACTCTACGACTGTAGATCGTGCTTTTAGTCCGGAAAAAATTGTCGTTTTAGAATTTCTTTGCAGTCAAGCTGCGATCGCTCTACAGAATGCCCAACTTCACGAATCTTTATTGCTCAAATCCTCAGTCATCGAAGCTTCTGGCGATGGCATTGCAATTTTAGAACAGGGGAAATTTATCTATATCAATCAAAGCCATGTTTCTATGTTTGGCTATCCTGTGAGTGAGCTAGTTGGACGACCTTGGCAGCAGCTCTATCAACAAGATGAATTACGGCGTTTCCAAGCTGAAATTTTGCCCACAATTAACAAGTCTGATAATTGGTCGGGAGAAGTCACCGCAAAGCGTCAGGACGGCAGCACTTTTCCCGAAGAACTGAGTTTAGTCTCGTTGGGAAATGACAGAATGATTTGTATTTGTCGCGATATTAGCGATCGCCATAAGCTAGAACAGGAACTTAAATTAAATGAAGCCCTCTCTAAGGCTGCTTTTGAACAGGCTGCGGTGGGGATAGTTGAGAGTAATGTCAATACTGGTGAGTTTACCAGAATTAACAATTATTTTTGTGAAATGCTGGGTTATGCTCGAGCCGAGCTTGATAACTTGTCCGTGAACGATTTTACCCATCCTGACGATGTTCATGATTCTCATTACTATGCTCGAAAGCTTTATCAAGGAGAAATAGATAATTTTACGTTGGAAAAACGTTATCTCTGTAAAAATGGCTCAATTTTCTGGTCGGCAACAACTGTTTCTCTAATTAACCTCCCAAAAAAGGAAGATTGTCGGGTGTTGGCCATAATTAAAGATATTAGCGACCAAAAGGCAGCAGAGAAAGCCTTGAAACTAAGTGAAGCTAAAGCCAGAGCCGCCTTCGAACAGGCCGCAGTGGGAATTGTTGAAAGAGATATCTCAAATGGTTTATTAATCAAAGCCAACAATCACTTTTATGAAACAATCGGCTATAGTCCGTCTGAATTAGAAAAGTTATCACCCCTAGACATCACTTATCCTGATGATATTGTCAAGACACAAAGTTTTCTCCAGCAACTCCTAAACGGAGTAATAGATAGCTTTACCATTGAAAAACGCTATGTTCGCCGAGATAAATCCGTTTTTTGGGCAGCAACGACAGTTTCTTTAATCGATCTCCCTGGTGAAACAACCAAGAGATCTCTGGCAATTATCAAGGATATCAGCGATCGCAAACAGGCAGAATTAGCGTTAATTACCCAACAAAATCATCTAGAAGCTCTACTCGATAATATTCCCCATCTGACCTGGATTAAAGATGCTTGGGGTCGGTTTATTCGAGTTAATAAGGCGCTGAGCGAGACTTTAAACCTGCCCGCTTCAGAAGTAGTGGGCAAGACAGATTTTGATTTCTTTCCCCCAGAGCTAGCTCAAAATTATATTGAGGACGATTTAAAAATACTTACTTCTGGTAAGCCTAAAGTCGTGGAAGAAAAAATAACTCGAGCCAATGGAACCTATAGCTGGATTGAAACGACCAAAACACCCT
This sequence comes from Cyanobacteria bacterium J06623_7, assembly GCA_038524555.1. Lineage (GTDB taxonomy): Bacteria > Cyanobacteriota > Cyanobacteriia > Cyanobacteriales > Xenococcaceae > Waterburya. The sequence goes on from JBCBIN010000083.1 coordinate 2,812, forward strand.
TTAAAAATGCTCGGGGTGACTGGTCCGGGACGGTGGGAATTGCCGTAGATGTGACCGAATACAAAAATAATCAGGATAAACTCTATCAGTCTCAACAGCTATTACAGTTAGTTCTCAATACAATTCCTAATTTGGTTTTTTGGAAAGATCGATTCTCTAATTATCTTGGCTGTAATCAAGCATTTGCCAACATTGCCGGACTCATTTCTTCCGAAGAGATTATTGGTAAAACCGATCATGAGTTGCCCTGGACACAAAAAGAAGCAGATTTTTATCTTGAATGCGATCGACGGGTTCTGTCTAGTGGGCAAGCTGAGTTAGGCATCATTCAAACTCAACTTACTGCCCAGGGGCAAAATACCTATATCGAAACTAATAAATCTCCTTTAATGGATGCCGATGGTCAAGTAATTGGCATTCTCGGTACAATCCAGGATGTTACTCTCAAAAAACAAGCCGAAAAAACCCTACAACAAATCAACGAAGAATTAGAAAAACGGGTTTTAGAACGTACATCAGCTCTCGAACAAGTTAATGCAGAAGCGGAATTAACCAATAAATACGAAAAGACCCTAAACCGCATTATTAACAATATTCGTCAAAGTTTAGATGTCGCTCAAACTTTTTGTTTTGTCGCCGAGGAGATTAGAGCAACTTTTAATTGTGAGCGAGTTGCGGTTTACCAATTTAATTCCAACTGCTATGGCAAATTTGTCTGTGAGTCCGTTGCCCCTAATTTGACCTCATTTATAGCCGAGGGAAAGCAAATTCCCTGGTATGATTCTTGCTTTAGAAATAAAGCTCAAGAACCAGCTCATTCCAAGCTAATTTATCAGGTTGACGACTTGGAGCAAGAGCATTTTTCAGCTTGTTATCTGCAAACTCTCAAAAAATTCCAGATTCGTGCGTACCTAATTACTCCTATTTTTATCGGTGAAAAACTCTGGGGCTTTTTAGCTGCCTATAGTCATTCTTCACCTCGCTCATGGCAACGAAGAGAAGTCAAGTTATTTTTACAGCTAAGTAGTCATTTAGGGATTGCTTTAAAACAGTCTCAATTACTTCAAGAGATGACCTTGGCAAAAGAAAAAGCCGACCGGGCTAATAAAGCCAAAAGTGTTTTCTTAGCTAACATGAGTCATGAATTACGTACTCCCCTTAACGGCATTATTGGCTATGCTCAGATTCTTCGCCAAGATATTGATGATTTGACGGCAAAACAACGTAAAGGTTTAAACATTATTTATAAAAGTGGCGATCATTTATTAACTCTAATTAATGATATTCTTGACCACGCCAAAATAGAAGCAGGAAAACTCGAATTACTGCTCGGTGACATCAATCTACAAAATTTCATGCAAGATATTGTCGATCTGATTGCGATGCAGGCTCAGGCTAAAAAAATTGACTTTCAATATATTGCCGAATCATCTCTGCCCACAACTATTCGTGCTGATGAGAAAAGACTTCGTCAGGCCTTACTAAATTTATTAAGTAATGCTGTAAAGTTTACTGATCGCGGTGAGGTAATTTTGCAGCTTAAAACAGTACCAAAATCGCAGAAAAATGTTGCTGATGCTCCAGATTTACAAACAATAAGTTTTACCGTACGAGATTCCGGTATCGGCATGAATTCAGAACAGCTAACCCAAATATTCAATCCCTTCGAACAAGTAGGTAATAAACGTAGGCAATCGGCAGGAACGGGGCTCGGATTAAATATCACCAAGCAGTTAGTCGAAAAAATGGGGGGTGACCTACAGGTAAAAAGTAAGCTGGGTCTGGGGTCTACTTTTTGGTTTGAAGCTGCTTTTGCTTGCTCGGGCAAGTCTAACTTCAATCATACAAGTTATCAATCTAGACAAAAAGCTGAGCTTGAGGGAGAGACTCAAATAAGTGAAGCAGAAGCAAATCTGCATCAGTTGGGTATAGCACCACCACTAGCAGAGATAGAAATTCTCTATGAATTAGCCATGTTGGGAAGCATGAAAAAAATTAAAGAACAGGCAGTTCATCTAAAAAAAATAGACTTTCAGTACACTCCTCTAGCAGATCGACTAATAGAGCTAGCTGAAAATTTTCAAGAAGCAGAAATTACTAATCTAGTTGACCATTATCGCCACTTAGGAACGCCAAAAAAATGACTTCATCCACTGTCCCTCTGCTTGACTATCAAGTAGATCTCAAAAACAGCACTATTTTGGTTGTTGATGATAATTCAACTAATCTATCCGTGATTGTTGACTACTTAGAAGAACATGATTTTACTACTTTAATTTCTAAAGATGGTGAAAGCAGCATTCGACGAGCTAAGTATGCCAAACCCGATCTTATTTTGCTAGATATTCTCATGCCCGGTATCGATGGCTATGAAACCTGTCTTAGATTGAAAGCAGATCCAGAAACGAAGGATGTTCCCATCATTTTCATGACGGCTCTTTCTAGTATTGAAGATAAAGTTAAAGGGTTTGAAGTTGGGGCAATTGACTATGTAACCAAACCAATTCATCCTCAAGAAGTACTGGCAAGAATTCAGCTACATCTGAGGTTGCGCTATATGACTTCGACTCTGACCCAACAAAACCAAAGATTACAAACAGAAGTTAAACAGCGAATCGAAATTGAGCAGCAGCTTAAGGTATTTAACGAACAGTTAGAAACCAAGATCGAGCAGAGAACATGGGATTTGAAGCAGACCAATCAATCCTTACGACAAGAAGTACAGGAACGAGAGAAAGCAGAAATTTTACTCAGAAAATCACTCCAGGAAAAGGAATTGTTGCTCAAGGAAATTCATCACCGAGTCAAAAATAATTTGCTAGTCGTTGCTAGTCTTTTAGATTGGCAAACTAACTATATTGAAGACCGCAAAATCGTCAAAATGTTTGAGAATAGCCAGGATAGAATTCATTCGATGGCTTTAATTCACGAGCAATTATACAAATGTCACGATCTAAAACGGCTTAATATAGCTAACTACGTTGCTGATTTAGTTGAGAAGATATCCTATTCCCATGATGTTGGTAGTAAAGGCATTGAGTTTTTGATTGATGTCGAGGATGTAATTTTAAATATCGAAACAGCCCGTCCATGTGGGTTAATCATCAATGAGCTGATTGGCAATGCTCTCGAACATGCATTTCCTCCTACCATTCAGACTCAAGGCAAAATCGAGCTTCATTTAAAACAGGAAACTGAAAATAAAATATTCTTGTCAATAACGGATAATGGCGTTGGTCTGGCTGACAATTTCGTTCCGGAAGAATCCGACTCTCTGGGTCTACAGCTAGTTTATACCTTAACCGAACAGCTAGATGGAGAGTTGGAGATCGATAGAACTGCAGGAACAACTTTTAAAATAACCTTTAGCGAACTTCAATATAATGAGAGACTCTAGTCAATATCAAAAAACTTAAACATCAGAACTAATCTTCGCCTTGAGCCTTTTGTTTTCCTGCTTTCTTTGTTTTCATACCAAACAATCCCGAGAACCAGCAAGCGATAGAACCGAGGGAATACTCAGCTTTACCACAACCCAGTTTTCAGGATTGAATTATCGGTCGAACGGGTCGATCGAGTTCTAAATTAACATTAACTAATGCGGTTACTAGCGGATTGAAACAAATAAAACTCGTAGTTTAGGCTTACTCAGCAGTAGCCAGTTCAGTGCTGCCTCTAGTGCGACGACGAGTTAGAGTGTTAAATAACATTACGCCAATCGCTTTAACTAAGTTTCCTTCCAACTCTTGGAATAACTCCATGTTTCTGCCGAAAGCAGCGTTAGCCTCATCGACAATTTTCTCCGCAGTAGCTTCGTCAATCGGCAGCTCGTTCATTGCCGCACGATACTTATTTTTGAAAGCTTTTTCGTCGGCAATATCGTCAAATTCATAGAAAGCTGTACCTTCACCATCGGATAGGTTCATTGCTCTTTGAGAAATTTTCTTGAGGATTTGTCCTCCAGATAAGTCACCCAAGTAGCGAGTATAGCAATGAGCCACTAACAATTCCGGTTCGGCTTGGGCAATCTCTCTAATTCTAGCTACGTATGCTTTTCCAGCCTTAGTGTTTTTTGCTTCTTCGCGCCAGTTAGCACCGTAATAAAAATGTAGATCCTCTTCTAAACTCTGTTTACGGTTGAGTTCGGGGAAGTAAACTTGAGAAACCACTGGATGACCCTTGAGTCGCTCCATCTCTTCTTCCATTGCTGAATAGACGAAGTAGAGGCTAGTTACCAACTTACGGTAGGATTTTTTCTCAACTACCCCTTTAAGAAAACACTTAACAAAGCCCACGTTCTCCGCCATTGTGTGAGATGTTTTTGTTCCTTCGCGCAACATTGTGGCTAAATTGACGCTCATATCAAATTCCTTATTTTTTTGCTTAAATTACAGATCTTATATTTTGTAGCTAAAGATTCAAAACACTACCTAGTTTGCTAGCGTAAACTGAATTAATGACAATTGTTATTAAGAATTTTTACATTAAAAAATAACTCAATTTACTACCACAAAGCAGCATTTTTCCAATATCAGAGAAAGGTTTTAATAGAAAGTAGCTTGTTGCAAAAATTAAATATACTGTTTGCTTACTATTTGCCAATACGGCAAGCTACATCAATAATATATGTGTATTATGACTACGACCGCCAAAAGAATTGTCAAAATTAGTAAATATCTAAGTTATCATCTGCGTCATCGACCAGACTTGCTGGGTCTGGAATTGAATTCTGCTGGATGGATAGAAGTCGAGCGACTACTCGAAGCGACTAACAAACATAACTTTCCTATTAGCTTAACCGATCTAGAAACTGTAGTTGCTCAAAGCGATAAGCAGAGATTCTCTTTTGATCGCAGCAAAACATTAATTCGAGCTAACCAAGGACACAGTGTAGCGGTAGATTTAGAACTGACACCCCTGTTGCCACCAGCACTTTTGTATCACGGCACTCATTATAAAGCTCTGGCATCAATCATGGATCGAGGTCTGTGCAAAATGCAGCGCCACCACGTTCATCTGTCTGCCAAGCAAGCTACAGCAATTAAAGTAGGACAAAGAAGAGGAAAACCAGTAATTTTAGAAATTGCCGCCGCCAAAATGGCTCAATTGAGATTTACTTTTTATTGTTCGGACAACGGAGTTTGGTTAGTCGAACATGTGCCAAAAGAGTATATTAGACTACAAAATATCAACTAGTTAGGAATAGCTTTGTACAATAAATACCCGGCAAATACGATGTATTTTTCAGTTCTGGCTTAATATAGGTTTACTAATCTTTAAAATACGATTGAGAACTTAAACACAATGAGCATTTTTGCTTATAATCATTAGAGGGTTTGTTACGTATCCTAGTTTTTTGTATAGTAAATCAAAAAGTTTAAAGATCGTTTTATTACCAAAAACAAATATTAACCATATTTTAATATGCCTAGAATACTAGTAATTGATGACGATCCGGCAATTTCTGAGCTAGTCTCTATTAACCTAGAGATGGCTGGCTATGATGTTAACCAGGCAGAAGACGGTATTAAAGGACAGGCTCTGGCGGTACAGTTACAGCCTGATTTGATCGTACTAGACTTGATGTTGCCCAAGGTTGATGGCTTTACAGTTTGCCAAAGGCTGCGACGAGATGAGCGAACTTCGGACATTCCCGTCCTAATGTTGACTGCTTTAGGGCAGACTCAGGATAAAGTCGAAGGTTTTAATGCAGGAGCCGATGACTATCTTACCAAGCCTTTCGAGGTGGAAGAGATGTTGGCTCGGGTGAGAGCACTACTGCGCCGAACAGATCGCATTCCTCAAGCGGCAAAGCACTCAGAGATTTTGAATTTTGGCCCTTTAACTTTGATTCCGGAAAGATTTGAAGCTATTTGGTTTGAAAAAACCGTCAAGCTAACGCACCTAGAGTTTGAGCTTTTGCACTGTCTCTTACAGCGCCACGGTCAGACTGTTGCCCCACCAGAAATATTAAAAGAGGTATGGGGTTACGATCCAGATGATGATATTGAAACCATTCGAGTGCACATTCGTCACTTGAGAACCAAGTTAGAGCCGGATCCTCGCCATCCTAACTATATTAAGACTGTTTATGGTGCGGGATATTGCTTGGAATTACCCAGCACGGAACAAATGCTAGTACAAGAAGATCGGGCTACAGCATAGGAAAACAGAGAAAAGTTGAGAAGAGTCGGTAGTTAATATCGATCGCGAAAGCTTACTGGTTAACAGCGGCAAAATTTCCGGCAAAATGTCGGCTTTTCTTTGATTTAATTGAGTAGAGTTGAAAATCGACCCATAGCTAGTAGAGCAGTCCCATAGGCTGCTTCAGTTCTTGCTGCCACTTTTACCGGTACCATGAGCTGTCGCTGACGAATTTTTTGCCATACGGTATTTTTGGCCCCCCCTCCGGCAGTGTAAACACAGCTAAGTTTTTCGGAGCCAAGACTCTGCAATTTTTGGTATCCCAAAGCTTCGATACGAGCCATACTTTCAAGTAAGCCATAAAGGAAGTCTCTCGGTTGTTTTGGATGAGGCTCAAGGCAAGGGGGTAAATTTGGGTCATTAATGGGAAAGCGATCGCCAGAGGTAAGTAGAGGATAGTATTTTAGAGGGCTGGGGATGTTGGGGTCGATCGCTTGGGAAAGTTTAACTAGCTCTTCATCCGTAAAAAAGTGTTTTAGAACTGCTCCGCCAGTATTAGAAGCTCCCCCTGCCAGCCAAAGTTTGCCCAGTCTATGACTGTAGATACCCAGTTCAGTTGCGGTAACTTTAGTCCGGGTGAGTAACTTGAGAACCAAAGTCGAGCCGAGGGAGGTAACCCCTTCTCCTGGTTGGTGAGCGCCGCTAGCCAGAAAAGCAGCAATGCTATCGGTGGTACCCGCTTTGACAACGCAGTTAGTGGGTAGATTTAGGCTCTGGCAATTAACTGGTAGAACTGTGGCGATGGAAGTCCCTGGAGTTACAACCTGTGGATATAGCCGGTGAAAAGATTGATTTTGTAGCCAGTCAGGATAACATAAGCGCTCTACGTCATATCCCAACTTGAGAGCATTATGGTAGTCGCTAATACCCAGCTGACCATGAAGCAGATAAGCCAGCCAATCAGCCTGATGCAGTAGGTGGCTCCCTCGGTCAAAGTAGGCTTGCTGACTCCACCAAATTAGCTTAGCTAGACTGGAACTAGCGCTATTAACAACGTGGTTGCGAGGGGCAATGTGGGCGATTTCGGGTAGGACTGATTTGCCTCTAGAGTCATTGTAAAGTAGTGGCTCCGTGATTATTTTGCCTCCCGCGTCGCTGAGTAGCACTGTGGAAGAAGTACCGTCGATCGCGATCGCCCGTAAGTTTTGCCGGATCGAGGGGGATATTTGTCGGATTAGCTCGAATAAAGTAGTTTGCCAGGTTTTAACTAACTGTTGCGGAGGAATACTACCAAAGCTAGTCTGCTGAGTTGCCACTGAGTTTCCCTGACTGTCGATCGCGAGCGCTCTAGCTCCAGAAGTGCCAAAATCAATCCCAAGATAAAAATCCATCTAGTTAGTTCCCCGCTACGAAAAGATTCTAAACTAAGATTGAGTACTACCAGAAGCCATAAAAAAAGACCAGATTTTATTCTAGTCTTACCCAGAGGTGCGATCGTCGGCAAAATATTCACCGACCAATTTAAACAACTGCAACTATTTACCTAACTTGAGAATCTGCGCCGAGATTACCATACTTTCCTCGTAGAGCATTTCCCGACCCCAGCGCTGTAGCTGTTGACCGAGAAGATCCTCGCTTTTTTGGTCAAATAGGGGAGTTACCTGCTCGATGTAGCAAGACTGAGCGCCACCACCAGCTTCCATACGCATACAGCCGGTAGTGCTAGAACAGAGAACGGTACAGCAGTCGGCATTTTCATTGGTAGAAGTTAGCTTGAGACTGACCAAATCACCGGGAATATCTCCCCAGTCGGCAGTAGGTAACCCGGCTAGTTCAGCTTCAATTTGGCGCTTTTTCTCGTCAGTAAACTTAACCTTCCGTAAATCGTAATCTCCGCCTTCAATCAAATATTCGGTAGGAGTCCACTGAAGACGACTGGCTATCCAACCTAGGAACATTAGTGCCTGAGATTCATTGCCCTTTTCATAGTCGATAGTAACCCGGTCTACCTCATTAATTGGCGTCGGCTTGCTCCCTGGCAAGAATTGGCTGCCGCTGCTTTTGACCCTCCAGAACGGCGCTCAGCAATTTATGA
>JBCBIN010000084.1:0-10960 GCA_038524555.1 Cyanobacteria bacterium J06623_7
CTTGGGCAATTTTTCATCTCTTTACTAAACTTTTACAATTTAGATTATTAAAGTTTAGTAAAGAGATGAAAAATTGCCCAAGTAATAGTTCAGTACCCGTGTATTATTTTATCTGTCTATAAAATCAGCCAAGCTAACATAAAAAGCTTTAGTTCTGCTGAAAGGCTATTCCTAAAAGCCAGCTATGCCTAGATAGCAATGAGAAACAAGCCGAGATTTTGCCCTAGCATTATTCCATCCAGCCAGATGACAAACACTTTGCTATACTGATTAATACTCTGATTTTTAATAATTATTTAATTATATGAATTCTGTTGTTCAAATAATTGAACCTGAAGGTATTTTAGACGGCACAAAAACTACTGAGTTTCAGAGTCAGATCGAAAAGAGTATTGAAAATGGCGTACATACTATTTTAGTTGATTTCCATCGCGTCACCTTTATGGATAGCTCGGGCTTAGGTGCTCTGGTGAAAGCTTTAAAGACAGTACAAGCGGCTGACGTTGCGTTTTTTATCTGCTCGGTTAACGAACAGATCGGCATGCTGTTTGAGCTTACCAGCATGGATAATTATTTTAATATTTTGCGCGATCGCGCAGAATTTACTAAGCAGTTAAATAGCTCTGTCTAATTGGCTCGTTACCCATCGTCGTTACCCCATCTCCTCACAGTAAGCTTGAAAGAGACCCTCTATTTTATCTGTTGCTGCAGCAATTTCTGCCTCAAGCTGTTCTAGTCTGGCAATTTCGACCCCGCGATCTATCTCTACTGTTTGTTTCTGCTCGACTAGATTATCCAATTCAGCCTGACGAGACTGAATATCCTGCTCCATTCTCAGGCTAATTTCTTGTTCGTAGGCATCAAAACAGTCGGCGATCGCCTGTTCGACTTTAGGTGACTGTTCTCGGGCGATTTGTGGTAAATGCTTGACGAGTTCCCTGCGCGCGACTTTAACGAGTTCTTTGCGAGCTTGGTCTGCCTGAAATACGCCAACTCCCAAACCCAATAGTGCAAAACCAATCGGGCCTAAAACCAGTCCGGTGATAGCGGTAATAGCCGTACCTACTCCATAGACGGTTACAAAGTTGAGCATGATGTTTTTCCAATCAAATCCTGCTCCTGCCATGGCGACTCCCGCGAGGTTCCCTCTGGCGAGAGAAAATATGCCCGCAGCCCATTTTGCCCAAGTAGGAGAATTGTCTTCTGAATGAGAGCTCAGGTGAGGAATAGTTTGTCCTGTCAGCTTAGCGGTAATTTTGTCGGTTACTTTTGTGTAGTCGCCGCCATAAATCGTCGCAATTTGTGATAGCTGCATGAAAGCTGATTCCATTTCCTGTTCGGCGCCCCGACTCCATTCTGCTAGCTTGTCATTAACATATCTTTCAAAAGCTTTAGTTAGCTCGCGCTCAAATACTTCCCGCCGACCAGAAGAAAGAAAATCGAGGAAGTTGAGGCTGGGTTGGTAGCGAATAAAATCAGTCTCGAAAGTATCTCCTAACTCAATTACAAACTGGCTGAAAGAATTGGCGATCGCCTGAGATTTTTGGTTGCCAATACGCACAATTTCCTGTTTAAAGTCGTTACAAATTTCGTTGAGCAGTTCAAATTCTGGGGCAACGGAAGCAATTTTGGCTTGGAGTTCTTCAATATCCGACTCTAGTAGGGGAATACGGCGCTGGACTGCCTCGTTTACCCGAGTATTTATTTGCTGTGATAGTACCCGAGCCTGGTGTAGTTCGGCGATCGCTCTAGATTGAGTTAAAAAAGTTTTTAGAGCCGTCATAAAAGGAGGAAAACCCGTACCGCTCAGATCGGCATTACTATCTTTGATACGTCGGCGCAGAGCCATTAGAGAACAGACGGGAAAAACGCGATCGCGATATAAATCTTCGTTTTCAGTCTGGCAGTATTCGGCTAAATTGGCTTTAAACACGCGTTCGAGCTTTGATTCAGCTTCGAATAACTCTTCTGGGTCATCTGGGTCAATCAGGCTATCCTGGACCTGATCCCAAGCGTTAATTAGAAAGAAGATGGTCACGCCACGATCTTTGAGGTAGTTTTCGAGGTAGCGACGTTCTCCTAGAGTGCAGGGTTGAGTAGCTCTGAGGACAAATAAAATTGCATGGCAGTTATTGATGTAGCCTAAGGATAGCTCGTTGCGGGCTTCGGTATCGTTCAGACCGGGACTATCGACGATTTCAATCCCTTTTTCCAGTAGCGTGAGAGGATATTCGACAATTGCTTGACTGACGTTGGGAAAGGCAAGGCGTTTTTCTCGTTCTAGACGTTTAGCTTCGGCGGGATCGATGGTATAGCGAGTTTTAAATGATGGAAAATCAATTACTTCCGGTTCGCGATCGTCATTAAAGTAAACCGTAACTTTTTTCTCGGAGCCATAACGCAGAATTGTCAAAATAGCAGTGCAGGGATTCACGTCGCTCGGCAGAATATTTTCTCCAATTAAGGCATTTAAAAAGGTGCTTTTACCCCGCTTCATGTCCCCCAAAACCAACAGACGAAACACCCCCGCCCGTAAACTAGCGCCAGCTTTACTAATATCCGCAATATCTTGTTCTAGCTCTAGCTTGCCCGACTGCGACTGATTTATTTTTTCTGCTTCAGTCAGTGCGTGGGCAATAACTGCCATAGAATCGGCAATGTCCGCTCGCACCCGAGCTACTTTACCTAAATCTTGAAGAAAATCTTGGGATGTCTGCATGGGACTTGAGGTTATATGTCTGAAATGTGTCTGTAGCTAGTCTTTAATTATTGTTCCCGAAACTAGGGGCGTGTCATCAATTAGAAACAAGAGCTTTTGAAGCGTATTTTTACGACCTAAAAGTGAACAGTTACTAAACCGCTAATTTTTGCCGTACCAGGTGGGAGAAACATTTACGACTAGAGATATAAATGCGATCTCCATTGAGCCAGATTGTTAGTTTAGACTTGTCTCTTAGCAGAAACTACGGTGGGATAAATTTATGGATCGCGATTTTCCGCTGGCCATTTGTTTCTTTTTAGCTCTCCAATTCACTTTATTTACCCTCTTTAATCGCTTTTAAAGCCGCTTTAATTAATTGGAAATAAGGTGATTGAGTAACGTTAACTTCTTTAGCCTCATGGCGCGATTTTCCTAGTAAACCCGTACGTTTACCCTGACTAACGGCGAGAACATTACCGCGATCGTTACGAATCCGTAGTTCTGTGTTCGTTTTACTACAGACATAAATTCTGCCACTGTAGGTAAAAGTCGATAACCCTCTAGTTGCTACCTGGCTATTTTTTACCGGTTGAGGTACCGGTGCAGTTATGACAGTCGGTGCGACATTATCCCTAGCTGAAGTTTTTGGCGTTTGAGGCAGCTTGACCCCAACTATTTCTAATTCAATTGCCGTGTTGCCCTGCCAGTGATTTTCCTTGAGCTTGTAGGCAATATCCAGATGAGCAGGTAAAGGACAATATTCTCCCCAGCGCCATGCTAAAGCCTTAATCTGTACATTAGAGTCTAATTCTTCTACTGTCAGCTTGAGATGATGCTGACCCTTACCGATCGCTCTTTGCTCAACTACCTTGACGTTGGGTGTCCAAAATATAGGAGTGCTGTTGCCAATGCCCCAGGGCTGAAGGCTTTCAATCTGTTGATAGAGTTGGTAATTTACCTGTTCTAAACTAGCTTTTGCATCTATTTTGACTAGTGGCTTGAGATGTTCTACTGCCAAACACTGATGGGCAAACTCACTCAGCCTGACTTTTACCTGTTCTAAGTTATCAGCTAAAAAACTAAAGCCGCCAGCGGCACGATGTCCGCCATATTTACCCAACAAGTCCTGACAATAATTCAGCGCCTCAAAGACATTGAACTCATCGATACTTCTGGCAGAACCGCGAATCATTCTGGGGGGGACGGGTATCTCTTCCCCTTTTTTCCTTGTCGCTTCTTCTTCATGATCTTCTTCCTCATGGTCTTCATAAGTACCGATAAAGACAGGAACACCGTAGCGTTCTACCAAACGAGAGGCAACGATGCCAATTACTCCGTGATGCCAACCGGCGGCGACAACTACCAACACCCGATCGCGTTGCCAGGGAATTGGAGTATTTTCCACTAGGGCGATCGCTTCTTGTTCGATTTGTTCGCATAGCAAACGACGATGTTGATTAATTTGCTCGCACTGCATTGCCCTTTCCAAAGCAATTCCCGGTTCATCAGTGGTCAGTAGCTCAATTACCATCTGCGGATCGCCAATTCTGCCCACGGCGTTAATTCTCGGACCTAGACGAAAGCCAATATCATCAGGCTTTAGCTGCTTTTGAGTTTCATCAATCCCCGCCACCTGCATCAAGGCCTGTATTCCTTCTAGCTGAGAATTGGGTAGGGCACGCAAACCCCGTTTGAGCCAGCGGCGATTTACTCCCGTCAGCGGTGCGAGATCAGCAATTGTCCCCAGAGTAAACAGTTCCATAATCGGATTTGTTAAACCCTTCAGTTTACCGAGGCTTTGAGCAGTGGCGATCGCCAAAATATAGGCCACTCCGACACCAGCCAAACCTTTATAAGGAGACTCCTCACCGAGTAATTTAGGATTGAGAATGGCATCGGCAGGAGGCAGTTTTTCGGGTAAGTCGTGATGGTCGGTAATAATCACGCTCAAACCCAGATCGATCGCCCTAGCAACAGGTTCGTAGGCAGAAATGCCATTATCTACCGTCAGAATCAAGCCCACGCCATTTTCGGCAAATTCTTCCACAATGCGATTATTAATCCCATAACCATCTTTCATCCGGCTGGGAATTGCGTAATCAACGTTTGCCCCCAGGTGCTTTAAAGCGCGCAGCAATAGTGCGGTGCTAGTCATCCCATCAGCATCATAATCTCCACAAATGGCAATTGGCTCCTCATCGGCGATCGCTTCTTCAATCAAGGCAACGCTTTTAGCTAGATCCTTAAATTCCACTAGGGGAGAAGGCAAATCTTGAGATTCGGGCTCGATGTAGATGTGAGCCTCATCGGGGTTGGCAATGTCCCGATTGAGCATTATTTGAGCTACTAAAGGCAACATTCCGGTAGAGAGACTCAATTCCTGAGCTTTCCCTGGCTGGGGAGAAGCAATCTGCCATCTTTGACGGGGTAGACGTTTGCGGCTAGAACTGCGATCGGGGATTTGACTGTCGTTCACGAGGGGTATAGCAAATCTAAATCAGCGATCGACAGTATAAGATAATTATCCAGCGTCGATCTCTAATTACTGATTATCTTTATCCCCAACTGATGACTGTTGCCCTAGAGCGATGTCTTCTTGCGTCGTGTCACTGTTGATCGTTAACTGTTAACTAATTACTATTCAAACCCTGCTTCAATCGCTAACTCCAATCTTTTTTTCCAATCTCTGCCTAGCTGTACTGTAACGTCGGATTTAATTACGCCCGTACTTTCTACTACTACCTCTCCTACGCCTAAAATAGAGCGAACTTCTTCGGCTGCATCATCATCCCCCGACTGAGCGATTACCCGAGTCTTGGGCAGCGGATCTTGCCAATTGCGGCTGGCATATACCTGTCTATAGCCGGCTTCTCGGAGCATATCTAAAGCTGACTGTAAAGCTGCTTGGCTTTTAGTGCTGTCCTGAACCGAAATCTTAATGCGTGGATTACTAACGTCACTTACTCGGTCGAGGGTCGCATAGCGATTTCCCGATAGCTCATATTCCGAGTCATTTGCTGGGAGAGCAAAGTGCTGGGTCATCAGCCGATTAATTTTACGATAATTGGGCAGCCAGTAACTTACTTTCTCTTCGCCACTATTGAAATCTCCTGGCAGCATCATCATCTTAATTCCTGAGCGATCAGTTTTGGAAGCAAAGTTAGCTAGCGCCATCAATTCCCTAACCGTTAAATTCGTATCTAGATGGGATTGAATTACCGATAGGAGTTTGGGAACCTTAATCACCGTCGCTGGCTTTAAAGTCTGTTCTACCGCCGAGCGCATGAGCATTTGCTGGCGTTGGACGCGGGAAATATCACCTAGACCATCGTAGCGATAACGCAGAAACTGCATGGCCTTATCTCCATCGAGATGCTGGATTCCCTTTTTAAGGTCGATATAAAGATGCTGGCTAAAGTCATTGTATTTCATGTCTTTCGGGACATTTACCGTCACGCCACCTAAAGCATCAATCAGCTTCTCTACTCCCTGGACGTTAACTCTCACATAGCGATCAACCTTAATGCCTCCCAACAGCTCGCTGGCAACGCTAGCAGTTAAAGCCGGACCTCCATACTCATTGGCATGGTTGATTTTTCGGACTCCATGTTCCTCAATGTATACGCGGGTGTCTCGGGGAATTGACAATACTGACACTTTTTCTCGCTTGGGATCGAAACGCAGCAGCAGCATACTATCGCTCAAGCCGTCAAAAGAGTTAACTAAGTGATGGTAGCCAACGTCTTGCTTTTCGTATTCAATGCCTTTTTTCTCCAAGTCGGAACTAATGACTTTAATCCCCAAAAAGAGAATATTTACCGGCCGCTTAAGCTCTGGTAAGTTGAGATTTCTGGCCGTGACCATTTCGGCTTTGCTAAATACTTTTTGCTCCTCACTACTTAGCTCTACCTGCTTAAGAGGAGGGACATCAGATACCGCCACGGCTAAAAAAGCGCCAATTACTGCTGACACAAGGGAAACGCTTGTCAATCCTAGTCCCACTAAAATTGCTCTACCTTTGTTCAATTTCTTCTGCTGACGATTGGGTGAGTAACTGACGGAATTGAATCGAGTGGTTGATTGTCTGCCCGAAGGACTGGAACGATAAGCTTTTCTCACTGGCACTGAATCCCCTCACCTAGATAAAAGTTAATAAAATTAATGTTGTTTACTAAAGAAAAATTAAGATACGTATAAACACAATTATAATTCAGTTAATATTAACAGCTATTTACTAGAAAAAATACTTAGACGAGAAAAATTGAGTGGCTTGGTCGAATTGCCTATCTTCTCGTTTAGCCTGGTAGCGATCGCCCAGAAGCAGATAAACAATGCTGACTAATTTTAGCTATTTCAACTAATGAACGGCAGCAGCGATAACCGACATAAAAAAATGCTATTTCTTTATAGACTAATTTAGGCTGAATTTAGTTCATTTCGTCTCGGGAAAACAACTTTTTTTTGCCTAGGCGAGACATTAAAAATGTGCAGGCAACAAAATATCCCGTGGTTGTTATGGCATTGGCATAAAGAAAACGAAAGGCCAAAATTTCGGTACCGTGCCCTGCACCATAGAAACAGAGAAGATACGAGCTGAGCCACACCAGAGTCAGAGTAACTGATTGCCGGCTAGCTTTTTGCTGCTGCTGTAGTTGGGAATAATCTTCTAAAGGATTATTCTGTAGCTCGACGGAGTTGCTGTTTTTACTACGGTAGAGTGTCCAGAGAGCGGGAACAACCCCCAAAACGGGTATGAAATAAATCCATAGCCGCAGATATTGTTCTGCCTGTCTTGCAGTGGATGAATAGTTGCTCATTGTATTATCTAGTTCATATTCACTCTTTGAGGGTCTAATGGTATCAATTCAAAATCGGGTTAGCGCCATCGTTTTAGCGGGAGGGGAAAGCCTCCGTATGGGACGAGATAAAGCCCTCTTAGACTTGGGCGATCGCTCATTGTTGACTCATGTTTGCCAAGTAGCTTATGAGTGTACGGCTCAAACTTGGGTAATCTCACCCTGGATTGAAAAGTATCAGCATTTTCTCCCCCCTGGCTGCCAACCGCTGAAAGAACATTTAGTATTAAATGCAGCTTCTAATACACCTTTAATCGGTTTTGCTCAAGCAATGCAGCTCGTACAAACAGAGTGGGTATTATTACTGGCTTGTGATTTACCTCACATATCTTCGTCTCAAGTAAAACAGTGGTTAATCGCTTTGACAACAGTATTACCCACAGAAATTGCTTTTTTACCCCGTGGCATTAAAGGATGGGAACCCCTGTGTGGTTTTTATCGGCGTCAATGCCTGGTTTCTCTGCTGCCATATCTTGATCGCGGTGGTCGGTCTTTTCAACCATGGTTGGCAAATATTGCGGTGCGAGAATTAATTGTTGGCGATCGCCGTTGCTTATTTAACTGCAATACACCGGAAGATTGGCGAGCATTCAGCCGTAAAGAATGAAAGCTCCAGAGGTTCTCACCACTAGCAATGACTGAAGCTAGCAGGTTTTTTACGAAAAAATATATAAAATAATGTAAACCGAATAATTATTTAAATTTTAAGAATTTTCCAAGATGGCGAAACCGACCCAAGCTCATTTAGAACGCACTATTAACAAAAAAGACCCAATAGAAGAACGGCAAAAAGTTCTCAGCCAAATGCAGTACTACATGGGAGCTAAGCTAGTAGAGGTGAGGATTAATCCCCAAAAAGTGACCTATCGCTGGTCGATTGAAAATCAAGACGATAAGCAAATTTGCAAACTAAGCGCCTTTTGGGGTGAATCTAAGCGTAAACTGCTGTCGGGAGAAGAACCACTGAGCGGTAAGGAGCTAATTAGCTGTGCGGGAGCTAATGCTTCGGGAGGACTGACTCAGGCGGCACAACTATGTGGTTTTGCTGCGGATACGGCTGCTTTTAAAACTCAGCTCACTCAAACTGCCCAAGAGCTAGATATTCCCCTCGAATCATTCAAGCAATTGCTAGCATAGGTCATCAACTAGTAGCCGAGAGTGATTCCTGGCGGCTGGAAGAGTTAACTTGGACATCTTCACGATAGGAATGGGTATTCGCGGTAACGGCAGTCAAGTTAACCGCACAGGCCTTTAATTCTGGCTCTAAAGAAATGGGACAGCTTTCTGGATGAGTCAGAGTGTTGGCCTCGCCGTTGTCAGTCCATAGTGCTCCCCAGTGCATGGGTAAGAACACGGTTCCCGGTACTATAGCTTCGGTAATTCTGGCGGGAAAACGCCCTGCACCCCGGCGTGATTGCACTTCGACGATCGTGTCTGGTTCTATATCCAGTTTGCGAGCATCTTTCGGATGGATTTCCAGGAATGGTTGTGGCTGTTTTTTCATGATTCGAGCAATTCGACCGGTACGGGTCATAGTGTGCCAGTGTTCGTACAGACGACCAATAGTGAGGACAAAAGGATAGTTAGTATCCTGGGGTTCTGCCAATCCCCGGGAATGAAAGGCCGCAAATTTAGCCCTACCGTCAGCAGTATTAAAGCGACCATCGGTATAAAGTCGTTTGGCAACCGGAGCTTCCTCTTTACTGCGAAATAGATTAGAAAATAAGCCCTTGGCTTCCTCTGAATCTGCCGCCACATTTCTGCCGGTATCACAGCTTGGGGCGGTATCATCCGCGCTAATTTCTGTCTCTAGGGAACAAGGCCACTGAATAGAACCCTGCTGACGCAATCTACCATGACTCAAACCACTCATATCACAAGGGCGATTTTGAGTCAGTTGCACAAATTCTTGATATACTTCAGCTGAATTAGCAAAGTTAAACTCTTGGGTAAAGCCAAGACGGCGACCAACTTCGGCAAAGATTTCCCAGTCGGCTCTAGCTTCTCCAGGAGCAGGTCGAAACTGAGGACAGAGTGTCACTACACGCTCTGAATTGGTCATGGTACCGGTCTTTTCTCCCCACTGGGCAGCAGGTAAAACTACGTGGGCATAGCTAGCAGTTTCCATCGGATAGTAAGCATCTTGGACGATGGTAAAAGGCGATCGCAATAGTGCTTTTTTGGTTCTCACCAAATCGGGCATACTTACCGCTGGATTAGTCGCCGCCACCCAGAACACCCCAACATCTCCTGTTTCCATCCCCGTAATCATACTCCAGGCATCTCGACCCGGTTGAGGATTAATGCTGCCCGGTGGTAATTGCCAAGCTTGTTCTAACTCAGCGCGATGGGCTGGATTTTTAACCGCACGATAGCCCGGCAAAATATGAGATAAGCCACCAGCTTCTCGACCACCCATGGCGTTAGGCTGCCCCGTCAGAGAGAAAGGACCTGCTCCTGGTCTGCCAATATTGCCGGTCATAAGGTGCAAATTAATAATGTGCCGTACTTTAGCCGTGCCCTCTGAGGACTGATTGACCCCCATCGACCATAAAGACAAAACGTTATCTGCTTCTGCCCAAGCGCGAGCTGCTTCCTCAAGGTGGTCGATCCGAATGCCACAGCGACGAGCGACTAACTCTGGGGGATAAGCCTGAATTACCTCGGCAAATTTGCTAAAGCCTTGAGTACATTCATCAATAAATAAGGTGTCTAACTCACCCCAACGCAGCAATAGATGAGCGATACCGTTAAGTAGATCCATATCTGTCCCCGGCTGAATTGCTAGGTGTAGATCTGCATCCTTGGCGGTTTTGGTTTGACGGGGATCGACCACAATCATCTTGACCTTACGGTTCTTCTTGTGGTGCATCCGCAAGCGATTGTAGACAATGGGATGGCACTCTGCGGTATTTGTACCAATGAGAAAAGCACAATCGGTCAATTCTAAATCGTCATAGCAAGCTGGAGGCCCATCCGAACCCAGACTTTGAATATAGCCAGCAACGGCAGAAGACATGCACAGGCGGGAGTTAGCATCAAAGTTATTCGTTCCCAAACAGCCTTTAAGCAATTTTTGGGCAATGTAGTAGTCTTCGGTCTGAAACTGTCCCGAACCGTACATGCAGATGCTTTCTGCTCCCTGAGTATCGAGGGTGTGACGCATTTTTGAGACAATTCGTTCTAGCGCCTCTTCCCAGCTAACTCGGACTAACTCTTGGTCGAGAGAGTCTCGCATCATGGGGTATTTCAGCCGGTCTTTATCGAGAGATTCGGCAATTGTGCCGCCTTTAACACATACTTTACCTTTACTAGATGGATGAGCGCGATCGCCCCTAACTTGCCACAGGGGATTACCATCACTATCTCTATTCGTGGCTTTACCCGACTGTGCCGGGGGTAG
>JBCBIN010000085.1:0-10826 GCA_038524555.1 Cyanobacteria bacterium J06623_7
TTGAGGCTCCGCTGTGCTTATTTGAACAAAGAAATTAACCCGAGCATTTATGCTTAATTAAAAAGTGGGATGCTCCCTGACAAGGTGGAGTCGGATGATTTTATTTTGACCGAGGAAAAAGAGAAAATCTATTTTTTGATTAAGTCGAAGGCTGATGAATATTGTTTTACCAATAGGGGCTTAATTCACGTTGATGGCACGTCGGCAGTTAGTAAACGGCGTACTCTCAAACGTCTGGAATACGACAAGCATCTCATCCAAAATGTGTTGCTAGAGACGGCAGGAACGATCGATTTAGATATCGAAATTAAATTTACAATCGGTTCCTATCAGTATTCGATTGATGTCCACAAAAAGCATGCAAACGAGTTGAAAAATTTATACAAAGCTCTAATCAAAATTAGTTCTGTACAGGAAACTAACGCCGATTATCTACAGTATGCCCGTGATAGTTTAGAGTTGGCGGCCAAGTCTGTGGGTAAAGCTTCTAGTTCTCAAGCGATTGAGCAAGAGTTTAAAAAGATTAATGAGTATACTTTTGAATGGCTGACTCATTTTCATGCTACCTATCAAAAAAGAGATTTCTCCACTATCTTTGAGGCTTTTTTGTAAGTTAGGCGTATAGTTTAACTGTATAGTCTTTTACTCTGATAAACAGATCATAAACAGACTAGATAGACGTGGATAAAGAATTAAATTGGCTGGCACTGGCAATTGGCAATTCGCGATCGCACTGGGCATGGTTCGAGGGGCATACCCTAGTCGCAACTTGGGATACAAATCACCTCACCACTCCGGTAACAGCCAACCGACTACCGGAAAAATTTCTACATCCTCAACTCATCGACCAAAATCTGTTACAGATAACTGTGTACCTAGCTTCAGTCGTACAGTTGCAAACTCAATATTGGCAAGCTTATCAACATCTCACAGAAGTCACCTTAAACAATATTTCTCTAACTAATATCTATCCCAGTCTGGGAATTGATCGCGCGTTAACCGTTGCTGGAGCGATCGCTACTTATAACCAATCCTGTCTGGTAATCGATGGTGGCACAGCCCTCACTTTTACCGGAGCAACTAAAAACAGACGGTTAATTGGCGGGGCAATCCTACCGGGGTTACGTCTACAACTATTATCTCTCCAGCAAAAAACCTCTGCCCTACCAGAAATAGTTCTGCCCTCATGCTTACCCCCTCGCTGGGCTTTAGATACAGATATGGCGATCTCTAGCGGCGTTTTATATACGGCAATCTCCAGCATTCATGGCTTTATCAGCGACTGGCTCAAACAGTTTCCCGCAAGTCGAATTATTTTTACCGGAGGGGATGGGACACTCCTGGCGACATTAGTTTTACAACAAGATCCTTCCCTGGGCGATCGCCTAATTATCGAGCCCAATTTGATTTTTCAAGGTCTTAAATCGGTTTATCTGTCCGAGCAAATATAGTCCCACAACATCTGATAAATAGTCGATACATGAGCATTGTTAGAAATGTTGTTTGACCCAAAACGAGAAATTTTTGGCAAAGAGCGCTAGGATCTTTGTAAATAAGATTTAAGTTTTGTAACCAAAAGTGACTGCAACTCAACCATTTAATTTGCATACTACTTCAGGTAGCTGGCATTCTTTAGACCCAATCTGGTCGGGAGGAACAGAAGCCGTACAGCAGGGATTACCCCATTCTCAACTAGCACCAACGTGGCAAATGCTGTTGCTGGGAGATGGTTCGCCAACCCATTTATTGCAGTTGCTGACGGGAGAAAAAACTGAAGTAGATGTAATTGACATGTCTTCCATTGGCAAGAAGAGAGACGGTGCGCCGCCGGAGATTGAGGTTATTAGTGAACCACGGCTTAGAAGACAAGTTTGGTTGCGTACGGCATCGGGACAAAGGCTAGCCTATGCCGCTTCTTGGTGGAATGGCAATCATGTCGATGATTATCTGCAAAATCGCTCTTTACCAATCTGGCGTAGTTTAGGAGATTTACACACCGAGCTTTATCGAGACGTGCGCGGAGTATACTATGGTCACTGCTCAGAACTAGAGCAAGAATTTGGGCTAAAAGCACCCTTTTGGGGTCGTCATTACTTATTTTGGCATAATAGAGAGCCTCTAACTCTAATATATGAGGTTTTTTCTCCCTATCTAGAGAAATATCTCGGCAAGATGAGATAAATCTGCGGTCATAAATCTAAAGTCTTTGTTAGTTCTTGACTCAGTTGCCAGATGTTGACTTTATACTTCTCCCAAGTACAAAACCATCAATGTACTGACATAGAAAAACAAGAGGAATTTAGATATGGGTTTTCTAGGAAAACTTTTTGGTAAAAAAGAAGAAGATAAAGCAAAAAGTGCGGGTAAAGTAGCCGTAGCAGCCGCCGCTTCAGACAACGGTATTGCCCCGGAGAAAGTAGGTTTAGACGGTCAGTTTGACGAAAGTGGTCTAGCCAAGCGTGTTGCTCAAGCACTAGATGAAGCCGGTATTTCTGACAATGTAGGTCTTTGGGTCGCTCAAACAGGCAGTACCGTAGTGCTTAAATATAATCCCGATGCGGCTGGGGTTTTGGCTCAAGCAGAGGAAGTTGCTCAAGGTGTAGAGGGAGCAACCGCAGTCAATACTGTGCCTAATAGCTAACCGAAGCTAATCAACTAATTACGGACTGATTAATCTGTTATGGCTGGTTAAAGTTTAAAGGAAAAAAGTTAAAAGATTAATTGATTTGTTTTTATCGATTACTTGAAACTGTGTTTTCTTGTTATTGCGGATAAAGTCAGTAATTAAATTAAACTAGCTATCAATAGTTACAAGACAAACTAGGACTAGGGTGTAAGACACATCTAGTCTTTTTTTATGGAAACTAAATTAGCGATCGCAAGTAGTGTTGGGCAAACTTAATCGCCTCTTGATAATTAGCTATTTCTGATTCAATTTGAGCAATCTGAATCTCTGTAAGCAGTTCGCCAATTACGCGGGAAGGCTTGAGATCCAACTCTCGCATCAGGTCATTGCCCGTTACCAGGCATTGAGGATAGGCAACCGGGTCATGGGGGTCTAAATAGCGTTGAATCAAAGGGTCAAGAAGTTGTCGGGATACACCGGTGGCGATCGCTCTGGCAATGATAATCGGGACAATATCTTTAACCTCCAGAAACCAGAAATATTGTTCTCGTAGAGTCATTTGCCGAGTCATTTGCTGTAGCTGAGGTAAGTATTTGACAGTTTTGACAATAGCTTTAATTTGATTACGAGCATACTTTAAGTTGACTAGCTCTGCTGTCACCACCTCTACATCAGCCGCAACTAATGCCGACAATTTACTGAGAACTGTCAATTCTGTCATGACTAGACCAGACTTTTGGCAAAACTCAATTCCTTTGGTTATTTGCTGTAAATCTTGCTCGCTGACCCGATCTCCGTGAGGCAACCAGCGATTTAAAACACCATCTTCGATCGCCGTTGCTAACCATTTATTTCCTTGGGGAGCAGTAAACAGATAGTCCAATTCGGCTCTCACCCTCTCAGCGGCTACCCTTGCCAATTGCCCCGTGCGCTCACAAATCGCTTTTTTGGTCTGGGGTTCGATGGTAAAGTTTAGCTGTGCTGCCTGACGATATGCCCGTAAAAGCCTTAAAGGATCGTCTTCCAGGTTTTCGACTGCAACCATACGTAAAGTTCGGTGTTCTAGATCTGCCAAACCACCGAAGGGGTCAACAAGGTGCTGGGACTTAATGTTGTAGGCGATCGCATTAATTGTAAAATCGCGACGCTTTAAGTCGGTTTCTAAGCTAGTTCCGACCTGAAGAGCTAAGTCTAAGGTTCCTTCTTGAAAGACTACTCTAGCAATTCCTCTATCCTCATCTAGCACGACAAATCCAGCATGATAGAGATTAGCTAACTTTTTCGCTGTGGCGATCGCTTTTTGTGGGAGTACAAAATCCAAATCGAGGGGAATTTTCGTGCGCTGTAAAATAGCATCTCGGACGGACCCCCCAACTAAATAAGCATCATCGGGTAATTCTCTTAAATCACAAGCAAAACTAATATCTGCTAAATAGAACTCGATCTTTGCTACGCTCATCTAAATTTATTTAACCAAACTTTTCAAACTTGCTGTCCCCTGAGCTAGATTAACAATTAAAGCATGAAGTTCAGTTATAAAATATCTCCTGCCTATGTGTATCTGTATTAACTGCCACTATGTAGATCGCTGTCATACTTATAATGCCGTAGAAACCCAGCATCAACAGCCCCATCTAACCGAAGCCCCAACTTTTGAACCCAACGAACCAAGTATCAACGTCAACATTCGGACTGAGGGAGATACGATCGAAATGGAATGGGATGTCGTAGGCTGTAATAGCTTTGTCGAGGAATCTGGCAAATGGTCTAAACTACGCCCGGGTGAAGCCGTCCCGACTTAACAGTCAACAGTTAACAGTTAACAGTTAACAGGGAGTTTAATCGGCAGTACAGTTGCTGACTAGTGTTCAGCAATACCAAAAGCCCAGAAATACAGGGGTTTAGTTGACACCTTCTATCGATCCAAGTCATGATGTAAATCAATGTTAATCTTTGTTAACACATGAGATGTCGTTAGATTTTTTTGACTTAGATTTGCTGCAAGAGCTGGCTCTTCTCTATGGCTACTGGGCAGTTTTTGTCGGCATTGCGATCGAGAATATGGGAATTCCCTTACCAGGAGAAACTATCGTTATTGTGGGGGGATTCTTAGCTGGTAGTGGCGAGCTAAACTACTGGTGGGTATTGGGTAGTGCGATCGCTGGAGCGGTTTTAGGCGATAATTTTGGCTATTGGGTTGGCAGATTTGGTGGTTGGTCACTTCTGGTTAAAGTAGGGCGCGTTTTTCGCTTGCAGGAACAACAGTTAGAACAGGCACGAGAGCGCTACAGTAAAAATGCGGTTCAGGCGGTTTTTCTGGGTCGATTTGTCACCCTATTGAGAATATTCGCTGGGCCTTTAGCCGGCATTACCCAAATGCCATACAAACAGTTCCTACTGTGTAACTTTGGTGGGGCTACTGTTTGGGCAACCACGATCGTGAGTCTTGCCTTCTTTTTAGGCAGAGTAGTTTCTCTAGAGCAAATTGTTAGCTGGGTAGCACAGATTGGTTTTATAGCTCTGCTGCTGGCGATCGCCTTTTTGCTCGTGCCGGTAATCTGGGAATATGGTTATAAAAGGCTGAAGGTCAAAGAATAGAAAGCTATCTTCAGGGATTGTTTGCCTCATTAGTACTGGCTAACTAATAAGAGTATCTTTGGCGCTTTTGGGTTGCCTTCTCTTACGATCTTGTTTGTTAGAATCATCAGATTGTTCTTGGTTAGAGTTCGATCTGATTTTAAGTAAAATTTTTGGCCCAGATTTTGCCAGGCGAACGATCATGCCGTCTAAGGCTTTGGTTTGTTCAATCCGCTTACCGTCAATATAGGTGCCGTTAGAGCCTACATTAACTACTTCCCAATCTTCTACCCCCGATTTTCTAATTTCAACATGATGCCGGGATACTACTGCACTATAGAGAACTACCTCATTGTCAGTAGCTCGACCGATCCGAATTGTCGGTTCTTCGTTGAACTCCCAGCTTTGAACCGCTACTGATTGAAGAGGATGTAATAAAGTTAGTGTAATCACAGATTTGATTTATCTTGGTAAGGAGAGTCGATCTTCTGAAATCTCGAATAAAGGATTTTTGTTGGGGGCAGATGCAAGAATTTTTTCCCCGCCGTAGTTTAATTAATACAAGATAAACTGCATCAATTTCATAGCCTCAATATTAGCCGATCAAAACAAGAGTGTCCCTTATCTGAGTCACTCAAATCTAAAAAAAATTACATCGAGCAAATTGGCTAGCGCCAGTTTTTATTTTCTAAGTCTCTAATTTGCCTTTCTAGACGATCTATTCTGCCTCTAAGCTCGTCCATTTCTGCCTGACGGGGTACTCCTAAATCTTGTAGCATGTTCTTCATTTGACGCTCGGCTTGTTTTTGCACGCTGTCCGAACCAGTGTTTAACTGAGACATTAAATCATCAACAAATGATTTTGCCTGATCGGGGTTAATTTTGCCGTCCTTGACCCATTCGTCGCTCACTTCTCTAATTTTTTCCGCGACGAGAGAAGTCGTACCTACTCCCAACATCATTAGCTGTCTGAGCCAGTCATTATTGTCCATTGTGAGATCTCCTAAAATTTATTTACCATGTTATTAGATCGTAGAATAACCCCAAACAAATATTCAAATATTAGCGGTCTTTTATCTAAAATTAAGATTATATGGTTATTGAGTGGCTTAAATTTAAGGTAGATTCGGACTCCAGAGAAAAATTTATCCAACAGGATGAGAAAATTTGGACTGCTTCTCTTTCGACTTATCCAGGTTTTTTGGGTAAAGAAGTCTGGATCGAACCAAATGCCTCGAACACGGTGATATTTACGATTCGCTGGCAGACTCGCGAGCAGTGGAAATCAATTTCCATCAAGGATCTAGCAGAAATCGAACGACAGTTCTCTAGCGTTATGAGAGACATCGGCATTAACTATAAAATGATTGAGAGTAAGGAATATCAAATCCGTAAATTTCCCGCTTAATCGTGAACCGATCAAATTTTGTTACTTGCGATTTTGAACGATGCCTAGTTGTCCCCAGTGTCAGAAGTTAGTAGATTCTCAAGCTCTCAACTGCCCTCATTGCAATAATCCCCTCAAAGCTTTCGGACACCCGGGAATGCCTCTCTACCAGGCTGAAAAGGGCACTAGCCTTTGCGATCGCTGTACCTATCATCTGGACGATACCTGTAATTTTCCCCAACGTCCCGCAGCTCAAACCTGTACTTTATTTCACGATGCTTCCGAGCCTCTGGTGGAGATAGCCGATCTTCCCGCCAGTAGGTTGGGATGGCGCGGGGTAAAAAATAGACTCTACCGCTATCGAGGCTTAATTGCGATCGCCTTACTTCTGATTGTCAGCGTGGCAATTGCTCTATAAACTTACCGAGCAAAAAGCTAACACTGGCATTTATTTATAGCTGTTTTAAATAAGAATTGAGGGCATTGGGTATACACAAATTTATATTATCTAGTTCCTAATCCCTATATGCGGAGCCCTAAAGGACTTGCTACGCATCGCGGGACCCTTTCGGAATCTCCCGAACAAATAAATGAAATAGGACAAAAATAAATTAAAATCATTAGAAATCATTATGTGTATGGAATTATATCTAAGATTTTTTATCCAGACGTGCGGCTGCTTCCAGGGCAGCTTTATTTCTGGCTCTTTGGGCGTATTGCTGTAAGTGTTCGATACTCATCCCGCTAAGAATGCTTAAATCTTCTAGTTCGATACCGCGCATTAACATCTCTACACACCAGGTTTGTTGCGTCTGTTCGACTCGGGGCGATTTTCCTTGAGGAGTCAGAATATCTTCGTTCAAACCATGCCAAATCTGCTGTAGTTCTGCTGCGCTGAGGGCTGCCCCATCATCGTTAATAAAAACAGCCTGCTGTTCGTCTTTACGGCTTTTGAGCCACTGAATTAGAGGATTAGTATTATTCGTGCCGTAACGGAAACCGACAACCCACTGGTTAAGAGTCACCTGTCTTCCATTGCCGGAGTTAATTTGCAGGATATGTTGATGTGGTTCGACGACAGAATGCGATCGCTTTAAGCCCAAAACTTCATGGAGAGATAAACCAGCGCCAAATAAAACATATATCAGAGCAAATTCTTGTTTGCCCATCTTTTTCGCTTTTTTAAATAGCGATCGCACCAGGCTGGCAGGTAAATCGGCAATTTCGAGGGGGGGAGATTCTACTTTAACGATATCGCTTACTCCCGTCTCCAGATTAAAAGAACCTTGAAGAAATAACTTGACCAAGCTAGCTAAAAAATCTTCTTCGTTCGACCAATAGGTATATCCCTCCGTACTCGACTCGACAATAAAGTAGCCAATTAGCAAGAAATTAAACAGGTTGACGATTTGTTCGGGAGTAAAATCGCTGGTTCTGTTGTCTTTGGCGATCGCCTGCTCTAAATATGCCGCGATATATAGATTTGCCTCGCTCAACCCCTCGCCCAACGCCATTCTATTTTCTGCCGGATAGTTACCTGCCTCCCCCACGATCGAACGAACTAGTTCCGGTGCTTTATCGAGAGTATGTAAGCTTTCTCTGGCATATTCTGACAAAAACCCAGCTATGTTTTCCTTTTCGTTGGCTTTTTCTACCAGAGCATGAACTAATTTGGCAAATACCGCCGAATCCTGAATTACGGCCAAAAGCAAGCGGTACTTGTTGCCGAAGTTACGAAATAGTGTTACTTCATTCACTTGGGCGCGCTCGGCGACGGCTTTGGTAGTAGTTTCTGTTACTCCTCGTTCGGCAAATAAATCTAGCGCAGCTTCAATCAGACGGGCTTTGGTGGATTTTCGGGGAGTAGACATACTGTATAGAAATCGTTATTAATGCAAACTAGATCTGATGCAAACAACTTAAACTCATCTCATGGGCGATCGTTCATCTTCGGATCTTGAGCTTAATTAAACTTATTTTAGTAATATCAACCACTAATACTACGCAACACCTTTGCACGGTGCTTTAGCTTGGTTGTCGATCAGCTATCTTTGCTTTCTCCCACAAGTTTAAACCAAAATTATGTAAGTACCGCTTGCATTGAACAAAATAAATTGTTACACTGCTGGATGTAAGCGACACTTGCAAATCTTATTTAAAGCTATTGAAGTAAAGTTATTCAAAATTTATTTATAGGCTAAGCGAGAGTCGAATTGGGTAGGTAAAAAGCCTATCCACAAGGATTTTAAAACCCGAACATATTTTTTAGGACAAGTTTAGTAATGACACAGCAATTAATTGCTCCTAAGGGCCAGCCTTCGGCTCAACCAGAAGAGAAACTAAAACCAAGCTGGGTAAATGTTTTCGTCTTTGGAGCTGTTCATTTAATCGCTTTAAGTGCGCCCTGGTTTTTCTCTTGGTCAGCTTTGGGAGTGGCATTTTTCCTCCACTGGCTCACGGGCAGTATTGGTATCTGTTTGGCGTATCACCGCATCTTGACTCACCGCAGTTTGGAAGTTCCCAAATGGCTGGAACGAACTTTAGTTACCATTGGCGCGCTGGCATTACAGGGAGGCCCAATTTTCTGGGTCGCCGGACACAATTTGCACCACGCTCACACAGAAGACAACGACAGAGATCCTCATTCCGCAACGAAGGGTTTTTGGTGGAGTCACATGGGCTGGTTGGTCTACGCCGAAGATAAGTATTTTGAATACGACCAGTACAAAAGATATGCGCCCCGTGCTAATCGCGATCCTTACTACCGCTGGTTGAACGTCAACTTTATTTGGCTCCAGGTAGCTTTAGGTTTTGCTTTATTGGCTTTGGGCGGCTGGTCTTGGGTTATTTACGGCATTTTCGTTCGTACCGCCGTATTGTGGCACTGCACTTGGTTTGTTAACTCTGCTACGCACTTCTGGGGTTACAAAAACTTTGAGTGTGATGATGGCTCCTTGAACCTCTGGTGGGTTGGTATTTTGGCTTACGGTGAAGGCTGGCACAACAACCACCACTACAATCCTCGCGTTGCCAAAGCAGGACAGCGCTGGTGGGAAATTGACGTTACCTGGTGGGCAATTAAAGTTTTAAGTTCATTGGGACTAGCCAAGAAAATCGTTTCTTAACGGGTCATTTTAGAAAGTTAAATATTATTATTGCGATCGCCTTCACTAAGAGGGCGATCTTTTTATTATTCGATTAGCAGTAATAGAGAACAAAAGATTGCACTGTGCTGATGAGTATAGGTCGTCAATCACGTGTGTTTTAAACATTTAGCAATGTTGATAACAGTTATTACTAAATCCATAAATATAGCCAGAAATCTATAATTTTACCAATCACTAAAGTCAAATATAATTGACAAAGCCAATATTATTATTTCTTTTATTGATAAAAAAGAATGTTGTCAGACAGGAAATATCATTACCATTTCAGCACCTGAAAGCATCTATTCTGTGTATAGTTTATGGCTTTAACTGTATATGACTAAAATTTTTTTTAAGCGTTTTCTCATAAAAATTTAAGATGTAAAACGCAAATCATCTATAGAATGAATTTTAAGAAAACTATCTAAGAATAAATTTTTACTATTACTTGGTCTATTTCAGTTGGGGTTTTAAAGCTCTAAACTTTCTTTACATTTCTGAAATAGTTTTTAATTGCTCAGTAGTGCATACTAACTGTCCTGTTTAGTCCTGCAAGTCATTGAGATTATCCTTCAATTTATCGCCGCATAAGCTATCAAAAAAGTAATTATGAGTAACTCAGAACAAATAGAAAATTCTTTCACTATTAATAGTGAAGAGTCAGTGACCATTTCCGAAACTATTATTGCCGCCCAAAATCCAGCCATAGATATTCCCGGAAGTGACGCCAGTTTAACCATCGATCCGACTGGAGCAATACTTGCTTCCGAGTCAGGAAGTACTAGCATTGGAGTCGCAGGGGACGATGTTAACGTTAGCAACCAAGGTACTATTGCTGGCAGTCTCAATGGTATTGATATCGACGGCAGCAATTTTAATCTAGACAACAGTGGACTAGTATCTTCTGATAGTCGTGCGGTTCAAATTGATAATGGCAATGGTAGTCAAATTAATAACTCAGGAGCCATCCTGGGTACAGACAATCAGCGTAACGGTACGATTTATGCCAATGATACTGCTAATAACTACACCATTAATAACAGCGGTTTAATCGATACCGGAGAAGGTAACAACGGCGCGGCGGTTTCTC
>JBCBIN010000086.1:0-10796 GCA_038524555.1 Cyanobacteria bacterium J06623_7
GTCAACCAAGTTGAGTTAGAATCTGCTTGTAAAAGAGCGATCGCTTTACTGCAAGAGCTAGCTGGGGGAACAGCCGAGGCTCAAGGTATGGCAGATAATCGGGTAGACTTTTCTAGTTTGCCGGCGATCAAACTACGTCTAAGTCGAATCAATCAGTTATTAGGACAGGTAAATAAGGAAACTGGCGTGGGTCACATTGAAGCGTCGGACGTGGAATCTATTTTGGGGGCATTAAACTGCGAATTGATTCCCTTAGCCGATCAAGAAAATACTTGGTCGGTTAAAGTTCCTCCCTATCGCTATCGCGACCTCGAACGAGAAATCGATCTAATTGAAGAAGTGGCTCGTCTCTATGGTTACGATCGCTTTTTGGACACCTTGCCGGCTAAAACTGAACCCGGACAACTATCCCCCGAATACACCATCAAAAATAAGCTCCGTGCCGTTTTAAGAGGAGTGGGGCTAACCGAAGTAGTGCAATATTCTCTGGTTAAGCCTACAGGAGTTGAAGTAACTCTCGATAATCCTTTATTAGCCGAATATTCCGCCCTACGCAGCGAACTGTTTTCCGGCTTACTAGACTCATTTGTCTACAACCAAGCCCAGGGTAACGGTGCGCTCAATGCTTTTGAAATCGAACGGGTATTCTGGCAAGAGGCAGAACAGCTAAAGGAAAAAGATTCTCTGGCGGGAATTATGGGTGGCAACATCACCTCTACCGGCTTGTGGGTTAACGGTGGCAAGGGAACACCAATGACTTGGTACGATGCGAAAGGCGTATTAGAAAATATCTTTAGTAACCTCGGCATTAAGGTGGAATATCGCACCGACGATAGCCAGCCCAGACTTCACCCCGGCAGAACGGCAGCACTATGGTTACAGGGAAGAAAACTCGGTATCTTTGGGCAGATTCATCCTCAGGTGGCCCAAGAGCGAGATTTATTCAGCGCTGTATACCTATTTGAACTCGATTTTAGCCTGTTGCTAACGGTACTAAACCGGGGCTCAATTATTACTCCCAAGTTCAAAACCTATTCTACCTATCCAGGTTCGGCTAGAGACCTAGCTTTCTTTGCCCCTCTAGACCTATCCGTCTCCGTACTAACTAAAGCTATGAATCAGGCTGGGGGCAAGCTACTGCAAAAGATTGAGGTTTTTGATGAATACAAAGGTAAGAACGTCCCGGAAGGACAACGCAGCCTCGCCTTCAATTTACTCTATCAATCTGGCGATCGCACTTTGACTGATAAAGATGTCGATCCCGTCCACCAAAAAGTTCGCGATACCCTCATTAAAAAATTTGATGTAACCCTGCGTAGCTAAATTTTTAGCCTTGCGGCGTAGTTCTGCGTATATTGTTTATGTGGCATCAAGCTTAAACTATTTGCCTAACATTTACTGCTGCTCGTTTTGATAACTCTATAATTTCTGGGAGGAGCTATTCTCCAGCGAAATATCTTGCTCCCCCATATTGATTGACGCACCTTGCCATATTTTCTGCATCCAAACTTCCCGGATTGCGACGAGAGCCTCCACTGTAGTGAGTTTCAAAGCAGGAATCAAAACGATCCTCAATCGTTTGTACGCAAATATTATCCGTCTCGCAAACATCGAGCATGTGCATCTTGATTTCTCTAGCGACAGCGGACTGATGGCTAAACTTCATTCCTGCCGAAGTTCCGGCTATGACGATAAATATAGCGGCTCTCCCGACTCTACTCATGACTCAAATAGTTGTTTTGATAATTTTTCACTTCCAAACTATTTTGCTCTGGGTTTTTATGCTGTGATTTCGTGAATTACAAACACAAAACTAATTACCACTAGCATATAGAGCGATCGACATAATCTACTCAGAAAAGAAAATAATCTAAGATCGCATTATCCAGACTTTCATACCCTGATTTTCCAACACCCAAAGTTAAATTTAGTTATGGCGATCGCCAGTAGCTGTCTAACAGTTCATTTTCTCTCCGCAAAAACCGATAACCAGTATGAAAATTACCCATCTCCATCATTTGCCCCTGCAAGGGGTATCTCATAATCCGGAAATTACAAAAAAAGTCATGGTCGCTCCGGGGGACATACCTCATTTAACTAATTTTTCCCAAGCAACCTTTGCCCCGGGACAAGAAGCTATAGCCCATGCCCATTCTGACATGTATGAGGTTTTCTTCGTCAACGCTGGCAGGGGAACAATGATCATTGATGGTCGAAATTGTGACTTAACTCCCGGGGTCTGTATCGCAATTAATCCCGGCGAAAGCCACGAGGTAATCAATACCGGCACAGAAAATTTAGTGCTCACCTATTTTGGCATTGTCGATTGAGTTTTACTATTTAATTTTGCTTGCAGATCTGAGTAACAGGTGCTCGCCCCCATTGCTCAAGCTAATAAGACAAGAGCCGGCTAAACTCTGAGCCCTGACATCTAACTCTTAAAACCATCTTTAGTTGCAGATTAATTATTGAGATAGGGCTATCTTAAAATAGCAATTAAGCAATTATATTTACTATCGGTTGAGTTGAATTATGTTTGGAAAGTCGCCTCGCGAGCCGCAAAAGCCCACAATGTCCGACCTCAAAGATATCAAACTATCGCCCCCAACCATGCCTGCTAACGTTCCTAGCGCGATTGACCTAAATACTCAAGATACTCGACTGCAAACAGAAATTGTGGCAGATAAAGAACTGGTATCTACCGTCGAAAGAATCAGCCGAATCGTCTCTCCCTACTTTATTGCGATCGTCGGCTTAGCTCTATACGAGCGTAATTTTCTGCTGGGGACAATCTTTATTTTGATTGGCATACTTTCATTGCTCAAAGTAACGACTAACGATGTTGCTAACTTTCTTGAATGGCTCAAAAATTTCCTGGGCTTAAAATAAACCACAGCAGAATTATCTGAATTTATTGACATGAGAAGTT
The DNA here is from genome assembly GCA_038524555.1 of Cyanobacteria bacterium J06623_7. Taxonomy (GTDB): domain Bacteria; phylum Cyanobacteriota; class Cyanobacteriia; order Cyanobacteriales; family Xenococcaceae; genus Waterburya. The sequence continues at coordinate 2,930 of JBCBIN010000086.1, forward strand.
AGCTTGTTTGTTCGCAATCCTGTCACCAAGACGAAGATAGCTAGAAAATATCGCTCGACTCCAGCGCCAAAATGAGTTGGGCGATGTTTATTCTCGTAGGTCAATCGATAGAATACGACTACGATGTAAAACAGAGTAAATTACGTCTAATGTGAATTTAAAAACCTTGAAACCCTTTAAATACCTTATCCAAAGATGAAATTTTCTGGCTTGTCTATCTAAGAAACTCAAATTTTAAAGTTTTTCTGAGAGCTGAGAGCTGAGAGCTGAGAGCTAAAAACTAGCAAACTCGAACGAAACCAATTCACATCAGGCGTAAATTAGGGCGTGTCATCATTTGGGGGGAAGAAAGCTTTTGAAGCGTATTTTTTCGAGATACAAGGAAAAAAATGTTCTGAGTAGCTATGCTACGGAGGTTATTTTTCGACGCAGTAGGTCGTAAAAAGACCAAAAAAAGCTCTTTTTTCTAATTGATGAAACGCCCTAGTTTTCTTTTCCATTTTCACTCTGTAAACAGCAATAATTCAATGACCTATTGTTTAGGAATCATCAACAAATTTGGCATTGTTATGGCAGGAGATTCTCGAACTAATGCGGGAGTAGACCATATCTCAGCCTACAAAAAATTATTCGATCTATCTCTACCGGGAGAACGAGTAATTGTCATCTGTGCTTCGGGCAGTTTGTCTGTGACCCAAGGAGTTTTAACCCGCATCAACCGCGATATTCAAAATCAGGCAGACAAAAATTTGCACACCTTGCCCACCATGTATGATATTGCCGGCTACATTGGCAACAAAAGTCGGGAAATTCAGGAGCTAGACCGTCCTTGGTTGGAGAAAGATAACGTCGGCTTTCAATGTAATTTTCTGCTCGGCGGACAAATTGTGGGAGAAGACCCTCAGCTATATTTGATTTATCCCCAGGGAAATTTTATTCAAGCTACGAAAGAGACGCCGTTTTTACAGATTGGCGAGACTAAATACGGCAAGCCGATTATTGATCGCACCATCACCTACGAAACTCCCCTCCAGGATGCGGCTAAATGTGCTCTGCTGTCGATAGATTCGACCATGAAGTCCAATATCTCAGTTGGTCCACCAATTAACCTCGTTATGTATAAAACCGATAGCTTTGAGCTAACCGATAGCCTCGAACTACGCTTGGGAGCCCCCTATATCGCTAAAATTCGCAAACTGTGGGAAAAGTCAGTACGCCAGGCTTTTGAAGCTATGCCCGATATTGAATGGGAAGACGAGTCTAACGAACCCGGAGAAGATATCTATCTCGATTAAACTGGTAATCACCTCGATCTCAACCACAGGAGGTCGGGAATGACCAATTTTGCCCTCATAAGATTTAGACTAATGTAAAAAAAAGGAAGTATATCTATATCTCTTGTTACAATTATTAATAAAGTTATTAACGTCAGTCTTCATAATTATCTATGCGTCAAGAGACAACAATATCTCGAACAGACACCATCACCGTTCCGGCTAAGGCGATTGATACCTACGCGGATACTGAATTGGCTTATGATGAGCCAAATGCGGACTGGCGTTATAATCCCGAAACAAATAACGCACGCTACAGCCGTCGTCCCTTCGCCGTGTTGGCTCGGTTTATCGCCATCATCTTTCCCTTCACTCGCTTTGCATTAGGCGCTTGGTGGGATAATTTTACCGGCAATTCTATTCCCAAGCAGAAGAAAAGAGCCCGTCAACTGATTAAGATTTTAACCAAGTTAGGGCCAGCCTACATTAAGATCGGTCAGGCATTATCTACTCGTCCCGACGTTGTACCTCCGGCCTATTTAGAGGAGTTGACCACTTTACAGGACAAGATTCCCTCTTTTCCCAATGAAGTGGCGTTTCGCTTTATTGAAGAAGAGTTACATGCCAGACCGGAAGATATTTATGCCGAGTTATCCCCTGAGCCTATTGCCGCAGCTTCTCTCGGGCAGGTTTATAAAGGGCGACTCAAAACCGGAGAGCAGGTAGCGGTAAAAGTGCAGCGTCCTGGCTTGAACCGTCGTATCAGCCTCGATATCTATATCATGAGGGCACTGGCGGGCTTCGTCCAGGATAATGTCAAACAGGTACGTTCTAATCTACGGGCGATTATTGACGAGCTAGCCGAACGTATTTTTGAAGAAACTAACTACAACCAAGAAGGTCGTAATGCCGATAAGTTCAATGAATTTTACGGCTATATGGAAGAAATTTACATCCCCAAAATCTATTGGGAATATACGGGCAAGCGTGTCCTCACCATGGAATGGATTGATGGCGTGAAGCTAACGGACATCAAAGCTGTAGAGGCAAGAGGCATTGATGCTACCCACTTGGTTGAGATTGGGGTCGAGTGTTCTTTAAGACAGTTACTCGAACATGGCTTTTTCCATGCCGATCCCCACCCCGGTAACTTGTTGGCGATGGATAATGGCAAGTTAGCCTATCTTGATTTTGGCATGATGAGCCGAATCAAACCCTATCAGCGTTATGGTCTAATTGAAGCGGTAGTGCATCTGGTCAACCGCGATTTTGAGTCTTTGGGAGAAGATTATGTCAAGCTAGATTTCTTGACTCCCGAAACCGATTTAACTCCCATTGTGCCCGCTTTAGCCAACGTATTTGGCAATGCTTTGGGGGCAAGCGTAGCAGAACTAAACTTCAAAAGCATCACCGATCAAATGTCGGCCATGATGTATGAGTTTCCCTTTACTGTTCCTGCCTACTACGCTCTAATTATTCGCTCGATGGTGACTCTAGAGGGAATTGCGATCGGTGTCGATCCAGAGTTTAAGGTCTTGAGTAAGGCCTATCCTTATATTGCCAAACGCTTATTAACCGACCCCGCACCTGAATTAAGAGCCTCTTTAAAAGACCTCTTGTTTAAAGAAGAAGGTTTCCGCTGGCACCGTCTGGAGAACCTGCTCAACAATGCTACGGACTCTCGGGACTATGATTTTGATGGTGTCGTCGATCAGGCGTTAGATTATCTCTATAGCGATCGCGGTGCCTTTATTCGCGATAAAATTGCCGATGAGTTGGTTAATGCGATCGACAGTTTGGGTCGTCGGACTGTTTATAATATCTCTACTGCTTTTCGCCAGAGAGTTGGTTTAGCAGTACAAGAAACACCGCTGGAATATCGACAAGACTCTTACACTCTGACCCACTTGAAAAATATTGTTGGTATTTTACAACAGACCCCAGGATTCGATCCGACTCGTCTGATTTCGGTGGTTGCCAAGATTATGACGAAGCCGGAAACGCAAAAAATTGGGCAGCAGGTTGCCGAGGGACTGACCCAAAAAATGGCAGCCAGATTAATTAGAAACTTGCTAGTTGATACGCCAGAAACCAAAGCTACGCCAGCTTTACCCGTAGCAAGATAACTTTAGCCGTGGGGATTTTCCGATCTTTGATCTTTTTAGTCCCCACTTGGCGATCGCCTTAAATACAGCAACCTACTAGGAGTCGAACTCTCAAAAGCATTCTTCCTCCTAATTGATGACACGCCCTAAGCTCAACCGATATATTCCACTACTTCTGCCGTTTCGTAGCGTACCTTAGCCATATCTGCTACTTTATCTTCTGGCGAGCGATAGCCCAGAGCACAAACAACTTTGCTACTGTAGCCTTTTGCGTTCAATCCTAATGCTTCATCAAACTTAGCTGGTTGAAAACCTTCGATGGGACAAGTATCAATATCCAGCAGCGCCGCACTATAAATTAAAAATCCCAGTGCTAGATATACCTGTCTGGTAGACCAAGCCTCGGTATCTAAGGGAAATGGTGGAGCCTGTAAAAATCCCTTAATCGCCTTTTCCATCCCCGCTAACTTTTCTGGGGGCATTTGACGCACCTGAGTCACCCGCTGAATATAGCGATCAACATCATCATCCTGGACATCAGTTTTGCTGGCTAAAACTACCAAATGAGAAGCGTCTACGACCTGGGACTGATTCCACGCGGATTGCTGTAGCTGCTGACGCAAATCGGCATTGCGAATTACCAAAAACTTCCAGGGTTGTAGACCAAAAGAAGAAGGAGATAAAACTAAGCTCTGTTCTAAAGTTTGCCAATCTGCGGCGGAAATTTGCCGTTCGCGATCGAATTTCTTGGTTGCATAGCGCCAGTTAAGCCGGTTTAAAATTTGCTCTGGAGTCATAAACAATAATCCGTTGGAGATAGTAATAATGCTTGTGCTTTATGGCTTTATGGTAGTCCAAGTCGCTTTCAATATCTCAGCCAAAGTATTTTAAACAAGTATTTATAGAGATCTCTAAATCGAGTCAGATAAAATTTACGTCCCAAAAGAAAAAGAAGCACCATCATTACTGTGGGCTTCCCTCAACTATATTACCGAGTTGATAGTAATAACGGACGAGTCATCTGTCATTACTGTTTATATTATTTCATAAGTCTTTTGTAATACGAGAAACTTTATCCAATCTTTGTTTCTCCTATATGGAAAAGATATAAAACATCGCACTTATCGTCAATCAAGATAGTTGACCCAAGATAGCTGACCAAACAACCTAGCCACCTGCTCTTTTTTCCGCTGCCACTAATTTAGCCGCGAGGGCTCCACCCACAAAGCCAAATAGATGTCCTTGCCAGGAAACTCCAATCTCGGAAGGAAAAACACCCCAAATAAAGCTACCGTAGGCAATGGCAACAAACACCGATACGGCAATAGAGAGCATGTTTTTTTGAAAGTAACCCCGCGACAGCAAGAATCCTAGATAGCCATAGACGAGAATGCTCGCGCCAATATGAACTGAGTTGGGAGAACCAAAGATCCAGACCCCCAAACCACCAACTACAGCACTGACAATAGAAGTGATGTAAAAGTCACTGGTTTCCTGAATCATCGTTAGCCAGCCCAGGGTTAGAAAGGGAATCGTATTGGCCATTAAATGTCCCAAGCCACCATGAAGTAAGGGTGCAAAAATAATTCCTCTGAGCCCCACTAGACTGTGTGGCTGAATCCCATATCGATCTAGACCGCCGTTAAAAACGAGCAAATCGACAATTTCGATCGACCAAAAGATAGCAAGGGAAACAATTAAAATTTTAAATTCTTTCAAAGCTGTACTTGATTTTACAGGTTTTCGATAGTAGCTACTCATATACGATTATAAATTATTTACCCGTGGAACTGCTGCGCTGGCGCAATAATCGATGCGGCAATAGCTTGGTGTCAGAGGTACAACGTGATGATCTTCCATAATCTAGAAGGGATAATCGTCCAGAATAAGCTCTTAGAGATCGCCTTTAAGTCAATCGAACCATGTCCGAATTTGTCCTCTCGTTCAAACCATGCTACCGACGCAATCGAACCATAAACTGCTCAATTATGAATAGGCATGGGCTAGTTTGTCGAGTCATAAACTTAATTAAGCAAACTCGATGTTTAAAAAAAGGGGCGAAAGAATTATGATATAGATCTACAGCATCTGTTAATAAGGTTTGAAATTAGTCATTTAGACCCATAAACCTTAAAAGAGAGAATATAGCAAACCACAATTATTACAGCAGAGTTTGATCCAACTTCTCTGTTAATTAAATATCTTCAGTTCAGGAGGAAATTAAACTAATGAAGAAATTCATCGGCATTTTGACTGCCTTATTACTTACGATTGGTGCCTGGGGTTTTGCACCTGCCGCCCAAGCAAGTGAAACCGGACTATTTACCATCAATTCAACCGCAATAATCGCTCGTGTAAATACAGCGGACGAAAAGCGCTCCGAACTTATTAAGGGAAAATTAGACCTTAACAATAGTGATGTTCGAGAGTTTCGCCGACTACGGGGATTTTATCCCAGTCTTGCTAGTAAAATCATCCAAAATGCTCCCTACAATACCGTAGAAGACGTTTTGGATATTCCTGGCTTGAGCGATACTCAGGTAGAGCGGCTACAGGCAAACATAGACGAGTTTTTCGTTACTGATGTGGAAGCCTCAATGAACGCTGGTGGCGATCGCTATAATCCTGGACTTTACTAAAATTCTGGAGGCTAGCAAGGCAAAAGCAGGCTGAAATTAGCTGCATGAATCGTTAACTTTGATAGCTGCGTTCGCTCCTCGGACGTAGTTTTTTTATGTCGCTATGGCATGATAATTCTCAATCAAGATATGTCGAGATAACTAAAATTGATTTACCCAAAGTTTGATGTCGTAGTAGTGGGTTCGGGAGCAGCAGGGCTATACGGAGCTTTATGTTTGCCCCAGAGTCTAAAAGTAGCCTTAGTCACCAAAGATCGCTTGAATACCGGGGCTAGCGACTGGGCACAAGGAGGGATTGCGGCCGCCATCGGTCGAGAAGATTCTCCTAAGCTGCATTTGGCTGACACCCTCAAGGCAGGAGCGGGATTATGCGATCGCCAAGCCGTAGAATTTTTGGTTGAACATGGTGCTAGCTCCATTGAGTCTCTGGTAGAGATGGGAGTGGCCTTTGATCGCCATCAGACTCAGCTAGCGATGACTCTAGAAGCAGCCCATTCTCGTCCTCGGGTACTTCATGCTGCCGATACAACGGGTCGGGCAATCGTTGCTACCCTAGCACAACAGGTGTTGCAAAGACCAAATATTGACGTATTGTCCCAAACCTTTGCTCTAGAGCTCTGGCTTGATCGCCAAAACACCTGTCGGGGCATTAGCATCTTAACCGAGAGTAAAATTAGCTGGATTCAGACGGGAGCAGTTATCTTAGCAACGGGGGGTGGAGGTCAAGTCTTTGCCCAAACGACTAATCCGGCCGTAAGTACGGGAGATGGGGTGGCGATCGCCTGGCGCAGTGGCGCAGTAATTCGCGATCCTGAATTCGTCCAGTTTCATCCGACGGCTCTAACCGTACCCGGTGCACCAAGATTTTTGATTAGTGAAGCAGTTCGAGGGGAAGGAGCGCATCTAATCGATCATCAGGGTCGGCGTTTTGCCTTTGACTATCATCCCGATGGTGAGCTAGCACCGAGAGATATTGTCAGCCGCGCTATTTTTACTCATCTACAAAAAACCGGCGAGCCTAATGTCTGGCTAGATTTACAGCCGATTTCTCGAGAGCGGATTGAATATCGATTTCCCAATATTATTCGTGTATGTCAGCATTGGCAGGTAGATTTATTTACCAAGCCCATTCCCGTTGCTCCGGCAGCTCATTATTGGATGGGGGGCATTGATGTCGATACGATGAATCATACTTCAATTTCTGGGCTTTATGCCGTAGGAGAAACCGCCAGCACTGGAGTACATGGAGCCAATCGTCTAGCCAGCAATTCACTTTTAGAATGTGTGGTTTATGCTTCCCAATTGGCCAAATTACAGCCAGAAGTCATACCGGAGATAGATACACCCCCAGCGTTAGAACTCATCTTAGATTGGTCGCTGGAGTCCGAAACAGTGACTCAGATTAGAAACCAACTTCCCGAATTGATGTGGCAAAGCGCGGGAATTTGTCGTGATGCAGCTACCATGACTGAGGCGATCGGTAAAGTAGAGGATTGGCGATCGCAAATGCAAAATATGAGTCTGAGCCAATATGTTGTCAATCTATCACCGGCTCAGCAGTTTGAATTATCGGCAGAACATGCCGCTTCCCAGCTCAAACACTATGCTGAGACTCTTAATTTACTCGATATTGCCTCTCTAATTCTCCAAAGTGCCGCGTTTCGTACTGAAAGCCGAGGAGGACATTATCGTCTCGACTATCCTCAAGCAAAGGCTGAATGGCAGCAACATACGACAATTCAAGGCCATAATTGGACGACATCTGCCCGAGACTAAATCAACTAAGAAATAAGAGGCTCTGTCATATTGACCAAATCTTTTTTTGATTCAGCAAAAAGAGAGAGTTTAT
>JBCBIN010000087.1:0-10773 GCA_038524555.1 Cyanobacteria bacterium J06623_7
AATTTTTTAGCTACTACGATAAAAAAATTGCCGACTACGGCTTGAGCGATTATCTCAAGCATTTTAATCAATTTGAAGACTTAATAAGACTCAAGAGACCAAAGGCAATTGGAGAAGCTACCCCTAGCTATTTTTGGTCGATTGAACCCAGACGAGAATGGTCTAATCCCACAAATGAGCACTTTAATCCTCATATTCCCCAATCCGTACATAATATTTTGGGCTCAAAAACCAAGTTGATTCTTTGTCTGAGAAATCCCATTCATAGAGCAATTTCTGCCTATTTTCATCATATAAAACGCGATCGCATTGACTACAAAACTCAAAGCATTTTGGAGGTAGGTCATCTCCACGGCATTATTGATATGGGATTTTATGCTGCCCATCTTAAGGCTTGGTTGACTGAGTTCGATTTGAGTAATTTTAGTACCTTAATTTATGAGCGAGATATTAAGCAAAATAAACAGCAGACGATTGAGAAAATCTGCAATTTTTTGGGAGTGGACTATGGACTTTTTCCCTCTACCACTAATCTCAATCGATATCATAATAAAGGACTTCGATATGAGGTAAACGAAGCAGGGGCATTTTTAATTTTCCCCGATCGCGATGAGCCAGAGTTGGTAGTTACTCCGGAAGATATTGCGGAGCTAAAGCAAATTTATGCTGCCGATGCTCGGGAATTAGAGCAGATATTAGATACAGATTTATCTAAATTGTGGCAATTGACTTAAGATGAGTTTTACCTGCTTTTTCTCCTTTATAACAGTGATTTGATTATCACTAGAAAGCTGGCATAATTATTTCATTTTCCTATTATTATTCGATTATATAGTCATTTTAATTAATACTTATCCTATTTTATTTATTTGTTCGAGTGATTGGGAACTAGATAATACAAGCTTGTGTCTATTCAATGCCCTCAATTCTTATTAAAAATAGCTATAAGTAGGAAAAAAACTTTTTTGATTTAGGCAATATTCTCGCGGAAAATAGGCAAGATGGGGAATAAATTTAGAATTACCTCAAAAGTGGTTTTAAAGTTACTCCAGTCGGCTTAATTCACCAGTATTTATCAGCAACTATTAATGGATACTACGATTAAAGTTAGCAAACAAGAACTGCAAGAACGATTGGCAACTTTACAAAGCCAAGCTAATTATCAAGCCATAGCCGAATTATTAACCTTCGCTCTAGAGCATGCAGCGAGTGAAGTTAATCGTCAAGTATTTAACTATATTCCCCATCTGTTTCGAGAAATTGCGATCAATAATCCCGTAAAAGGCATTTCTCCCTCACAAATCAGTATCGGCGAACCAATAATTTATAAAATTAGCTTTCCGCAAGATTTAACTATGCGCGGAATTCCCTATTTTTATCTCTTTTGCTATTTAAAACCCCATTCTGATCGGCTTAACGTTTATTTTAAAAGTGCAGCGAGAACTAGTAGAAATTTAACCCAGAAAAAGTACGATTTAAGCCATCAAACTATAAGATTTGAAGGTCTAGTCTCGGCTTTCAAAAGTAGTACTTCTGCAATTTCAGTTAGTGACCCGGGACATTTTATTCCCGAGCTAATTTCCAGTTTCTATATGGGCAGCCGACAAATAAACTTTCCCGAATTGATTAGCAATATTATTGAGAGCATCTGTATTTCAGCTAAGATTAAATTAGAAAATACTTTTTTATTTGGTTCTTCTGCGGGAGGTATGGGGGCATTACTTAGCAGTACCTATTTCAGCAACAAGGTACAGGTAATGGCAGTGAACGCGCAAATTATTACCTACGATCTACCAAAAGTAACCCATAAACTCTTAGGCTCGCGCAATCGTCAAACTTTACTTAAGAAATTTGCCAATCGCATCTCTTGTCTGAATCGATTCCAACAAAACATTAGCAGTATTCCAAATATATATTTATTGGCTAATGTGAACGATAGTCTACATCATCGTAATTATAAATTTTACCAATTATATCAACAGCTTTTTGTTGCTAGTGGTCAGGCAAATCAGTCTATTTTTGATAGTTATTACGGGGTAGAAGGACATGGTCGTCCTGATAAAGTTTCCCTCAAGCAGAAAATGGATATTGCCAGGGCTAGTTTGAGCATGAAGTCTAATCTCGTTGCAGATCTCCAATATCCAGTTATTGAATCTGCCAAGCAGCATCAAAATAAAATAAATAGCGATCTGCAAAAAACCGCGCAAATTCAGACGCTACAACAGCAATTGTTACAGGCTCGTAGCTCTCCGATAGTGCCGCCATTGAACGATCGCCCGAGGATAATGCTATCTGGAGAATTAGCTCGTTACCAAAACCCAAGCGCCATCGCCGAGAGAGAAATTGCCGTTGAAGCTTTTAAGCTTAAATGTTTAAAGCCCCAACAATACCCCCAACCGGGCGCGATTTCGACTGATAACTCTACCATTATCGGTAAAGATGGCTGGATGTATATCAACTCCGGAACCAATAGCCTGATGGCATATCATGTGGGGCAAAAACGCTTACCTCTAGCCAAGGTTAACCAGTGGCAAGAATTATTGTCTGCCCGAGTTAGTTGGCATGATGCGAGAAAAATTGGCTACCGACATCTATTCGTTCCCAACAAAATTGCGGTTTATCCCGAATATTACCCTGAAAGCCTAAATATTGTTGGTAAAAGACCAATCGTCCAGCTACAGCAAGTTGGCGATCGCCTGTTTAGCTATCCTTTAGACCTGTTTGAGCAATATAAAGCTCAGTATCGACTATACGAAAGGCAAGACTGCCACTGGAGTTTTTGGGGATGCTATTTGGCATACCAAGATATCTGTCAGCAGCTAAAGATTACGCCTAATCTAGATCTGCTCGACGCCCCCATTGAAATAATTAGGACTAAGGGCGACCTTGGAGGGAAATTAAAGCTAACGGAGATTACTCTACGCAAAAATTTACAGCTTAATTCTAAACTAACCTACGATAATCAGGTGATTAAATACCGCAATCAAGGCAGTGTGAGAATTCTCAAAAATAACGCGATCTCCGACGGTAAAATTATCATTTTTGGCGATAGCTTTTCTAATCCCAAACATCTCAAAGACCCCGAATCAACTCGGCGTGTCGGCAGGTTAGCAACTTTATTCGCGGAAACTCTTAACGAAGTACATTTTGTCTGGACTCCTTGGGTTGACTACGATTACATCGAGCAGGAACGGCCAGATTTTGTGCTCACAGAAATGGCAGAAAGATTTATGGTCAGAGTCCCCAACGATCGCGATCACCTGCCTTTAGAGGAATTTGCCGCTCAAAAACTGAAAGAATATCAGCTACAACATCAGTAAACCGCTCTAGAACAGCCATCGTTTGCCTCAGTCAACGCCTTGAATCACCGGAGTAATTCCCTTATCCTCAAAGGGTCTGGGGTTGCCCTGCCAGTTAAAGTCACTAATTTGCAGACTAATGGAACCAATTTCTAAAACGGGATTGTAGCGTAGGCTAATGCTATGGGTGCGGCGACTGTAGTCGAGCAGGTAGTCACTACTAATAACTTCATTTTGACGTAGGTCGATCGCCGTTTGGTAACCAAGGCGGATGGGACCATAAATTTGTTGGGTCAGATTTACCGAGAGAGTTTGTCGATCTACCAGGCGATCAAACAGGAATGGTGATTCGTCACCCCGCAGGTTTTGAGAATAGCTCAATTTAAAACCGGTATAGTCGAGCCAGTTACGGGAGAAATGTCCTAGCTGTCCTTCAATACCGATACGACCCTCAAGAGAAGGCTGGGAATCGCCGTTACTATAAAAGCTACCAACCCCGGAAATCTTCGTCGACAGGTCTAAATAGGGCACTACTGGTACGGGAGTATAGCGCAATCCTTGTTCTTTAGTGCTAGGAAGCGGTTCACCCTGCCACAAAGAGAAATTTTTCCGCAAAAAGGCAGCAGTTTGATATCTAGTGAGATTAATGCGATCGTTTGCCCGGTCGGCATCGAGTAAATCTTGACGGTCTGTATCGTCATTAATGTTTTTAATCGACCCCTGAACATTAAGGCTCACTCCAGTCTGGCCTATAGTGATTTGGGGTAAACTGACTACTCCCCCCACGCTTTCTCTTACCGTCTGGAAACCGAGAGAACCATTAAATAGGCGATCGCGATAATTGTATTCTAGGGCGAGCTTGAGCGGATTTTGCGGGTTACCCAGGCGATTAACCAGCTCAATTTTGCCCCTTAAGCTATCTTCATAATCGTCTAAATCTAAATCTGTCAGGGAGAAGCTACCGTTTAAATTGGTGGTTTGGTTTAAATCGGCACGAATATTACTAGTCAAGCCAAAGACAGAGGAATTGAATAATCCGCCATCATCGGCATTGCTAAAGCCAAAGGTATCGGGAATTAGAGCTCGCTGCAGAAAATATTGGGGTGTAAAACTCCAGCTAAAGCGATCTCCATCAATTGTCTGCCAGGTTCGCTCGATATACAAACCTCCCCTCTCATCGCCATCAAAAGCAATATTGAATAGTCCCGGTCTACTGGCACGACGATCAAAGACAAAAGCACTTACCAGCAAGGGTACCTTAAAGCGATCATCAATCGCCAAGCTCGCATCAGTAGTCTCTAGCCGGCTACCAGCCGCACCTAACTGTTGAAATTCAGCCATATCGGCCCGCAGCTCTAGCTCTGGTGGGGAGAAAGGATCGTTGGTTAAGCGCAGATTAGTGGCAGTCCAGTTACTTGTCTCAAAATCTAACCGATCGGCTTCAAACCGCAGTCGCTTAATAGTGGAGCCATTGCCAACGTCATTATCTCCCACTAAATCGATACCCCGGCTGCCCAAACTTACTCCCAGTCCTTCGGAGGCTTTGACCTCCGTTAAGGGTTGATTATCGATTAGGCGATCGCTTAAAGCTCGATCCAAGACCGAATCCTCAGATAACCTCTGTTTAAAATCAGTATCCCGATTGAGACGAGAGCGATCTATTTCTCCCCTCGCACCGATGATAGTGCCTCGATCAGCCACTAAATTATAGGCAAATCTTTCACCCCGCAATACCTGAGCGCCCCGCTTAAGCACGACACTACCCGCTGCCACCGCCCAGCGATCATTTAAGTTAATTTCGATACTATCACTAGTTAATACAGACTGAGCAAAGCGCATAACCACATTGCCCCTGGCAGTAATTATCTCCCGTTCGCGATCATATTCCTGGCGATCGGCAATTACCTCAATCGTTTCTACCTCGCCAATTGTGGTTGTGGTTGGAATCTCTGTCGGTAGCACAAATTTCTCACTTTCTCCCTGGCGCACTTGGGTAAGCAAACGAATCGATCTGACCGGTGCCTCTGGAGCAATTTGAGTCGGCTGTAGCTGCTGGGGCAATAAGTCGGCAGAATGGTTAACTTGAGACGATTCTGCTGCCAACAACGAAGATTGAAGTAAATATACCCATAAAGTTATTCCAAGGTAACACCGCAAAAAACTAACCATAAGGGTCTTTAGACAACAACTCCGTAGTATAACTCTTTATTTCAGGAGCTATTTGAGATTTTGCTCGTCCTACGGTTTATTTTGCAATGTTATCGGCATAATATCCTAGTTTTTACGCCTATTTACCCGTCAATAACCGCGAATTATCCACCAGGCTTTGAGCGAATTTATCGAATCTTGCCCCTAGCTTTTCATCCTTGAGAGAGCCAGAGTCATCGAACGCCTGCCATGCCTGACCGATCGCAATTTGTTCGGGAATAACCCAACCGTGTACCCAGCGAACGATAATTCTCAAGTCATTGAGGGCGTTGCTATTGGACTGCCCACCTAAGACACTAATTAGTCCGGTTACTTTATCTGATAAATGCTCGAAACTCATTAAATCTAGAGCATTTTTGAGTACCCCGCTCAGACTACCGTGATATTCTGGGGTCGCTAAAATTAATCCATCCGCATTCTTTACTGTCTCTCTCAACACCTTTACGTCTGGATAGTCGGGATAGTCACTACCGCCATTACAAAAGGGTAAATTAAGAGTTCTTAAATCTAATATTTCTGTAGTAGCGCCGAGTTGTTCTACTCTTGACATTGCCTGAGATAATGCCAAAGCGCTGTAAGCATCGGTACGCAGACTGCCCACAATTCCTACTATCTTAACCATAATCCAGATACATCATACTCATAACGATTATGTATAAGCTAGCAAATTTTAATCCCATTCGCCAATTAGATTCGTTAAATGTGGTTTCTCTGTTGCTATTAATTATTAGTAATTAACTGTAATTACCAGGTTACCAGCGATCGCTCTTTAGCTACCCGAGCATAAACAGTACAGGTTTGTTGTGCCAACTTGTCCCAGCTAAAACGTTCGGCGATCGATTTATAGGCGGCTTCTACGAGCTTTTGTGACTGTTGGGAGTCTTGCAAGACCTTAATTATCCCTGCCGTTAAAGAATTAGGATCGTTAGCCAGGGTGACAATTCCCGTACGTCCGTGTTCCACCACTTCGGGCAATCCTCCTGTATCCGAAACCACCACGGGGACGCGAGCTGCAAAGCTTTCGAGGGCAACAATGCCAAAGGGTTCGTAAAGACTGGGAAAAACCGCACAGTCGGCAATAGTTTGAAATTTATCCAGATCGGCATCAGACATAAAGCCCGTAAAATAGCACTGGTGCCAGATGCCGAGACTACGAGCTAGATGCTGGAGACGACTCGTGTTGCCCCCACCAATGATAACTAACTTTACCCCCCCGCCCATGGCTTTAATTACTGCGGGAGCGGCATTAAGCAAAACCGCAACTCCTTTTTCGTGGGTCATACGCCCAACATAGTAAATAATTTGTTCTTGATCGTTGGCAAAACGACGGCGAAACTTTAGGCGATCAAAACTGTCGTCGTGATGTTTCTTTTCGGGACGAATGCCGTTGTAAACGACGTCAATTTTATCTTTAGGAGCATCAAAAACTCGCTGAACTTCTGACTGCATGTACTGGCTACAGACAATAATCCGCCAGGCTTCATGAGTGAGATGTTTTTCCTTTCCGTTGATGTATTGTTGTCGGACGTTATGAATGCCGTTGTAGCGTCCATATTCTGTGGCGTGAATCGTAGCGACAATGGGTAATTTAAACGCATGCTTGAGGGCGATCGCGGCATCTCCCACCAGCCAATCATGAGCGTGAATTAAATCGAAGTCACCGTGTTTTTTTACTAACTCTCCTCCTAGACTGCCCATGCTGTCGTTCATGTTGGCAACCCAATGAAAAAAATCATTGCCGCGAGCTACAGGACAGCGGTAAAGATGAATGCCCTCGACGACTTCATACTTTGGGGCAGAGCCAAATTCCACCGTCAGCAGATGCACCTCATATCCCAAATCAATCACTTCAGGATACAATTCTGCTACATGGCGAGCAATTCCCCCGACAATCCGGGGCGGAAATTCCCAAGCTAGCGCCAAAATTTTCATCTTCTTTGAACCCTCACGCGATCGCAATGTGGATAGCTATAACTCTACCTGACTTTATGCCTAGGTTCGAGCCACAAATACTATCCTCATATTTAAACACAGACCAGATCGGACTGTCTTTCAAGCATTGGTTTGCCGGGCTAAATTTATTATTTGTTTAACCTATCTAGGTAAGATTGGAGCTTTTGATGGTGTGGTTTGACTATTTTTAAGCTCTATCTTTTACGAATCACCATTAATTCCTCGCGCCTTGAGCAACCGCTGGCGCTTCTTGCGGGCAATTTCTTGTAGATCGACGTTGCGATCGGTTTCATCCACAATTTCTCCCGTCAAAACTTCCAGCACGTCTTCGAGGGTGACGACTCCCGCCATGCCACCATATTCATCCAGTACCACGGCTAAATGTTCGCGGTTTTCTTGAAATACCTTAAGCAATTTATCGGCGCGGTTAGTTTCGGGCACAAAATGAACGGGACGCTGGAGGGTATTAATTTGTCGCTCACCGTTGCCTTCAATCATGGCGGTTAGCAATTCGTCTTTAAGTACTAGTCCGGTTACGTCATCGATAGTTTCATCAATTACCAAGATGCGGGTATGTTGAGATTTAATGATTTCTGGCTGACATTCAGTTAAAGTGCGATCGCCCTTAAGATAAGTAACAATAATCCGGGGACTCATCAAATCTGCCGCATTTAGGTCATTGAGCTGAAAGACTCGCTGAATCATTTCCGCCTCATCATCCTCAATTACACCCTCTTGAAAACCGATATTGGTCAAAAATTTAATTTCTGCTTCGTTGGTAGTAGGTAAATTTCGCCCCTGAACGAAGGGAGAGGTGACGTTTTCGACCAGCCAGACTAGAGGTGTGAGGGCAATGGTCAGAAATTTAATCGGAATTGCAACAAAGAGGCAAACGGGTTCGGCATATAGCTGACAGAGGGTTTTGGGTACGATTTCTCCAAAGATAATAATTAAAAAGGTCAAGACTCCAGAAACCACCCCCAACCAGGCATCATCAAGCACTTTGCTAGTCAGACTACCAATCATGATGCTACCGACGATGTTAAAGATATTGTTGAGAATAACAATCGTGGCGATGGGTCGATTGATATGAAGTCGAATACCGGCAAGAGCCAAAGCGGCGGGCTTTTTAGATTGAGCTAGTTGTCTTACTTTAATCGGTGAAATAGACAGTAGTGCTGTTTCTGTCCCCGAACAAAAAGCCGAACCCAATAAAACCACGGTAACGACAATAATCAGAGCAAGCATATAACAAGATAATGGTTAATCTTTAATATAGTGCAAAAATTGTCATAATCCTCATGACAACCTCTGTTTTTCCCTCGGCAACCAGACCGTAACTTGCTCTGGCAGTTGGCTGGCTAGAGAATTTCAATCGTACCCGTATGACCATTGAGTCGAACCCGCTGACCATCCTGAAATAGCTTGGTGGCATTATCTACGTCCATAACCGCCGGGATATTATATTCTCGCGCGACGATCGCCCCGTGGGATAAACGCCCGCCAACTTCTGAAATCAGACCCCCCGCCCGAGCCAGCAGTGGCGACCACCCAGCATCGGTATAGGGAACGACGATAATGGTTTGACTGTCGATGCTATGTCCCCGACTAAGATCGCGATCGCTCTGTTGCAAACTAGAGATTATTCTAATGGTGCCCTCAATTTGTCCGGCACTAGTTCCAATGCCACAAACTTTATCCCTCGCCGTAATGGCTGAAACCGAACCGGCTAAAGTCTGGGGTTTACCGTATACTAGCTGGGGCAGAGTATCTAGGGCTTTGGCTTCCTCCCACTCCTGTTTTTTTGCGCAGATTAAGGCGGCTAATTCTGCTGGGGACTTACTGCTCTCGTTTTCCACTAGAGCGGTAATTTCTTCTAGCTCCAAAAGAAAAATATCTCCTGCTTCAGCTAAAAGATGCCGCTCGAGCCACTGCTGTTCTAAAGCTAAAAAAGCCCAGCGCAATTCTGCCAACAGCCGATTATAAACTTCTCCTACCTGACCTTTGAGATTCAATCGTCTTTGAACTATTTTGCTCTTCCAGGATTGCTGAGGTACAGGCTTAGAACTCCGAGCGACGTTACTGCCATGGATATCAAAATAAAAGCGCGCGAACATCTGTCGGGGAATGCTAGGGCAATCTTGCCAACGGGGAACTGCAATATCGGTAGCGACTTCGCTCAGATAGCCATATTCCTCCAGCCACTGGCTAAATCGATCCATCACGCTGGAACCTTCAATATTTTCGGCAATGTGGGCAAATAAAGAGGCGCTAGAGTCGAGGGTAATTTCTTCCGTTGCCAACAGCTTACGAGCTTCTGAGGCAATTTCGGCTAGCTTACTAACGGCTAAGACTTCCGGTAGCTGGCTTTGGTCTAATTCATCAGGCTCCACTTTCAATAGACCTTGACGCAGGGCAAAACTCAAGGGAGCCAGAATATTGTAGTAGGTAACTTTATCCAGTAGACCCAAAATCGTGTTGATGCGCTGAATAATCTCCGTCGCCGCTAATTCTTCCACAGGCTGTGCGACAAGCTCCTGCATGACCGGTTCCAATAGTTGGAGGCGATCGCGGTTAAAGTTGCCGGGTAGCTGCCATTCTCGCTTGAGCAGACGCCACAACCCCGGGATATTTCGCACGGTAGAGCTTAAAGGTGGCTTGCTAAACTTCGCGCCACGGGTCAAAAACTCCAAACTTTCTGGGGGGAGACCCATTCGCCGAAAAATCTGACCCAGCAAAGAAGCATTAAAATAGGCGCTGCCAAAGTGTAGGGTAGCGGTGTGCTCGAAGTTCAAATCTCTAGCGCGATCGCCCAAAACAATCGTAAATATTTTGCCCCATACGCCACAGGTTAGGGGTCGATTAATCGACCAGGTTAGGGGTCTAATTTTGCCGGGAATTACCTCAGCGGCAATGCGTCTCGTCCAAATGGGCTGCATCGTCGCGATCGGACGTACCTGCAATAGCCAGAGAGTTTCGCCGTCGTAAGTCCATTCAATGTCCTGAGGAATGCCTTCAAACAAATCCTCCATTTCTCGTGCCAGTAAAGCCACCGACTCAATAATTGTCAGGGGAATTTTGCGCTCCGGCTGATTAGTTGGATTGGCAAGTACGGTTATTTCCCGATCTGCTTGGGGTTCGGCAATCGAGACTTCGGGAATTAAGACCTGATATTGTTGGGGAGTATATTTGCCGGAAACAATGTTAGTCGCCTGACCGGGTAGAGCTTCCACCGCCACCATATCCTTACGCCGATCTACGGGGTCGCGGCTGAAGGCTACACCGCTATATTTACCCGTAATCTGCCGCTGTA
>JBCBIN010000088.1:0-10730 GCA_038524555.1 Cyanobacteria bacterium J06623_7
TCTCGGCAGTATTGACTCCCGAAGACAATCGCGATCGCTTATCCTATGAATACATAGAAGAACTACGCCCCCAACTAGAAGCAGCTATTAATGAATATCCTGGGGCATCTTTAGTAATTAACGAACAGCCTACGGGAGAAGCTGGCGACCCGATTGAGATTGAACTATCAGGCACAGATATGGATGAGTTGCGCCGTATCTCTGGGGAAGTACAGTTAGCTTTAAGACAAGTTTCTGGGGCGATCGATGTGCGGGACGATCTAGGGGCATTGCGACCAGATATTAAACTTCGTCCCCGTCGTGAAGCAATCAATTTCTATGGCTTATCGGATGACGATCTGGCTTTGCAAGGACGCTACTTAATGACCGATAACGATATTGGTGATTTTCCCATCGGTGGAGGAGAAGAAGATTTAGAAATTCGCCTTAGTACTCAGTGGGCTTCCCGTGATGGGGGTATTGGTGGCCCAACTCGTCGGGATGAGTTATTGAGTATGCCAATCTTAACTGAGAGTGGTAAGACGATTACTGGTAGCCAGCTATTAGAAACAGAATTTGGCAATGCTCCTTTATCGATCACCCACAAAAATGCTCAGCGCACGGTTACAGTGCTAGCGAAAAACCAAGACCGCACTGTAGGGGAGATTGTCGCCGATTTAGAACCCAAACTACTGGAAATGAAATCTAGCTGGGGTCAAGGTTACGACTATAAATTTGCAGGAGAATTAGAAACTCAAGGTGAAACTTTTACTTCGGCGGGACAAATGGCGATCGTCTCTCTTTTCCTCGTCTTTGCGGTTTTGGTAATTCAATTTAGCTCTTTTACTCAACCCTTTATCATTATGTTGGCAATTCCCTTTGCCTTCATTGGTACATTCCTGGGCTTCTTCTTTTTCCAAATCCCCATTTCTTTCCCTGCGGTAATTGGCATTATTGCTCTGACGGGGATTGTGGTTAATGATGCGATCGTCATGATTGAAACGATGAACTCCCATCGAGCCAAAGGAATGAAGGTAAGAGATGCAGCAGCCAGGGGTGCAAGCGATCGCTTGCGTCCGATCCTCACCACCAGTATTACGACTATTGTGGGTGTAATTCCCTTGGCATTAAGCGATCCGATTTGGTTTCCCTTAGCTAGTGCGATCGGCTTTGGTTTAGTGGCTTCAACTCTGATTGCTTTATTGGTTATTCCTTGTTTGTATCTGTTGTTGACTCCTAATAAAAAAATATCTGACCTTGAATATAGATAAATCTAAGTGCGATCGCTTGGCGAATGTATTCACTTCGATGAGGTTTAGTCAGTCATTTAGCATATAGATAGAGCCTCTCAAGCAACTCTGGGGTTAGAAATCGAAATTAACTCCTAACTCCGTACCAAAATAATCCAGGGCATCATCTCCTGTCTGGCTGGCATATCTAACCTGACCAAGAATGCTAAACTTACGGCTGACGGGGACTGTAATTCCTCCTTTTACCTGCCAGGTAAAGCGAATGTCGTCTTCAACAAAAATAGTGCGATCGAAGTCATCAACCTCATCCTCTACCGTACTGGTTAGTTGCGATACTCCCACCCCTGGACTGAAAAATAGAGCCAAACTATTGCGTCGCTGTCCAAAAGGCAAAATAAAGCGTGGGTTGAGGAAAAAAGCACCTAGGCTATAGCTTTCATCTTCATCGAGGTCGGAATCTACATCGCCAATAAAGCCGCTTAGTTCGATATCTGTAGCTAAATAACGGCTAAATTTAATACCGCCATAAATACTGCTGCCAAAAGCGGTGTCGTCCACTTCTGTATCGTTGCCCGTAAAAAAGCCTTGGGATTCATCAATGTCGGGAAAAAATGCGCCTAAAGTTGCTCCAGCATAACCACTAATGCCGCTAGTTGCTTCGGTCTGGTTTGCTCGATCGCGCGATCTCCGAAGTTCTCTACCAGGTTCAGACTCTTCATTTGATTCATCATTTAGGGACTCTTCTCTCGCTTTGCCCGCCTCTTGAAGACGTTCGCATTCGGGATTGAGTTCGGCCTCATCGTTTGGGGAAACACATTGGTCTAAATAATCTTTGAGGGTGCGGATTGGTTCGGCTGTGGCTGGGGTAACTCCCAAGATAGCGATCGCCCAGAGGATACTTACGGTTAAAATTGTTCGATAACTTTTTTGATAATTCATAGTCTAGCAGGGGTTAATTATTGATATTTGATTTGATATTACGGATTTATTTAGATCGATTTTAGATAAGGTAGGTCTATTTAAAGCGATCGCATGATCGTCAGTGATTTTACAGAAACTATAGTCTAGGCTAAACAAGATCGTTTTTGCCTTTATTATCTCGATTGTCTTGATTTTTTCTCCTCCCAATCCAAGGGTAGCTAGATGGTTTTTATCTCAATCGGAGGGCAATTATGAATACTTATTACTTAATGCTGATTCCTCGTTACTTCTCAAGGGTCGATTTAGTTGATCGCTTTAAAATTGAGGCAGTTTTTATTCATCATGGAGCTTAACTCATGTCGATCGCTACTGCACCGCCTCATTTATCTCTCTCGACCAATGAGCTACCCAATATCTGCGGTTGGGAACGTGAAATCACTAACATCACTAACCACGACCGACCTATTTTTCTCTCTCAAACCGAT
This sequence comes from Cyanobacteria bacterium J06623_7, assembly GCA_038524555.1. GTDB lineage: Bacteria > Cyanobacteriota > Cyanobacteriia > Cyanobacteriales > Xenococcaceae > Waterburya. Next base: position 2,636 of record JBCBIN010000088.1, read on the forward strand.
GTAGATTTAAATCGGGTAGATGCCGCTTTTGCCTGTGCCCTACATATGCATCAGCCCACAATTCCCGCAGGGCAGCAGGGAGAGCTAATTTGTAACCTGCAACACATGTTCGAGCATCCCCATGATGGCGATAATCATAATGCCAGTACGTTTGCCTGGTGCTATTCCCGGATGGGGGATTGGATTCCTGAGCTAGTGGCCAATGGCTGTAGTCCCCGCATTATGCTCGATTATTCGGGCAATTTACTTTGGGGTTTTCAGCAGATGGAGCGCCAAGATATTCTCGACAACCTGAAAACAATCACCTGTAATCCTACTTATCAACCTTACGTCGAGTGGTTGGGAACGATGTGGAGTCATGCAGTGATACCTTCTACGCCGATTCCCGATATCAAGCTGCATATTCAAGCTTGGCAACAGTATTTTGCCGCAATTTTTGGTTGTGATGCCCTCGCCCGAGTTAAGGGGTTCTCGCCTCCAGAAATGCATTTACCCAACAACCCCGATACTCTCTACGAATATATTAAAGCGTTAAAAGAGTGTGGCTATCGCTGGCTATTGGTACAGGAACATTCCGTCGAGAGGCTAGATGGTTCTGGTTTACACCAGGATGATAAATATGTTCCCAATCGTCTGGTTGCTCGTAACTCCCAGGGAGAAACCATCAGTATGACCGCTCTGATTAAGACTCAGGGTTCGGATACGAAGCTAGTGGCTCAAATGCAGCCCTATCACGAGGCTAAAGGTAGAGGCAAACAGCTTATCGGCAGTGTAGCTGTACCTAGCTGTGGTAGTCAGATTGCCGATGGAGAGAATGGCGGCGTCATGATGAACGAATATGCCCGGGACTTTCAGCCTGTGTGGCACGAACTTAAAAACCATCAAAATGTCGTCGGACTTAACGGTACAGAGTATATCGAGTTAATCGAAGCAGCCGGAGTCAACCCCGCAGACTATCCTGTTTGTCAGGCGCTAGGACAGCATAAAATTTGGCAGCGAGTCGAACCCGACACGGCAACTCCTGCTAAGGTCAGTCAGGCGATCGTCGATTTACAGGCGACAGACCACCAGTTTCATATGGATGGGGCATCCTGGACAGACGATCTAAGCTGGGTTAAGGGTTATGAGAACGTACTAGAGCCCATGAATCAGTTAAGCGCCATGTTCCATCAAAAATATGATGACTTGGTAGCGGATAATCCGGAAATCACCAAAACTAGAGAATATCAAGAGGCATTACTCTATGTCTTACTAGTAGAAACAAGCTGCTTCCGCTATTGGGGACAGGGTACCTGGACTGACTACGCCCGAGAACTATTCCGTCGCGGCGAGGCACTGCTTAAGTAGGCGTTGCTGATTTGAAGTATGAATTTTAGAAGTAGTCTCTCCGTAGCTATCAGCTATCAGCTATCAGCTTTTTAAACATTCACTATCAAGAAAAAACAAACGAATCATACCTAGATCCAGCAACGCCCTAAAGTAAAGTCACAATATAGCGATCGCCTGAAAAATATTTACGAAATAAAGGCGATCGCTCAGTCCTAACTAAACCTTGTCCACAGAATTTATCTAACAGCGGAAAATTGCCGCATCGACTCAATCAGGCGATCAAAGTAGGGGACTAGACTCTCTTGTTGTTCGGCAGCAAAGTGTCTGAGACTAAATACCTTGAGCTGTTCTAACCCCAAAACCATTGCTCCCAGGGGTACCTGCAACTCTTGATACAGTTGTTCCATATAGCCCAAACCGCGATCGCTCAGATAATCTTGTCTTTGACCCCCTACCCCATAGCTAACGCAGCGCAAAAAGTGCCAAAAATCGCGCCAGCAAGCTTCAGCCCGCATCGGCGGATATAAACCCCCTCCAGGTTCTGTAATGCCGGGATTGGCATCTAACACCACGGCTCTGGCATTGGCTATTATCTCGTTCGCATTATCTCGTAATATACGAGTCTGTTCCAAGCCTGTAGTTAATTCAGGCTGTTTATTTTGAATTGCGGCGATGTCTTCATCCGTCAGATATTGCCCCTCATCATCCGCCTGTTGAAAGATTGCAACTACCGACTCAGGATAGTCTTGCCACTCCAAACTGACAATTCGCGACTTTTTGATTAGTTCTTTTACCTTGTCACTCAGCATGGCATTCTCTTTCAACGAGGGTCTTAATTACTATAGAACCCATCTGACATCTTTTTAAGTCCTTACTGATTGCAATTATGAATTACGAATTGCAGTCTAGGTGCTTGACACTAGTTAAAGTCATGAGGCGATCGCTTCTTCTTTTAGATAGCCAAAGATGATTTAAAACAATCAAATTTCCCTTCCACAGCAATATCTTTCTCCCGATAGCTAGATGACGGTCACAAGATAAAGTAAGGTAAATCCGTAATCTAAACCGCGATCCATGGACATCGAACAAATTAAAAGTGCCCTCAATAATGAAAACCCCCAAGAAAGAATGAAAGGAATCCGCGAACTACGCAATTGCGAAGCCGATGTTGCCGCACCGCTGTTGTTGAATCATGTCGATGACTCAGAATTTTTAGTTCGTTCTTTTGTGGCAATGGGTTTGGGCAGAAAACAAAGCGATGAAGCTTTTCAGGCATTATTAACTATGAGCCGAGAGGATAAAGACCCCAACGTTAGGGCAGAGGCGGCTAATTCCCTTTCTTTTTATGGTGATATCGTGATCGCTCACCTACGCAAAATGTATGAAGAGGACAATCACTGGCTAGTGCGTCGTAGTATCATTGCCGTGATCGTCGATCTCAAATGCCCTCAGGAGCTACTGGAAATTTGTCAGATTGGTTTACAGGGTGAAGATGAACCGGTAATGGAGTCTTGTCTCAGCGCCCTGGGTTTATTAGCTGGCTCGTCTCAGGAAACTGCTGCCCTTAATTTACTGCTGTCTTTTATTGAGGATCTCTCCTGGCGGATTCGTCTTCAGGTAGCTAGATCTTTGGGTAGATACGAAAATTCTCAGGCGATCGCTGCTCTAAGTCAGCTTAAAACAGATCCAGACCATCGGGTCGTGGGAGCCGTTTTAGAAAGTACTATTCAATAGTGCCATTTAACTCTATTTGCTTGATCGTTCGGTAAGATAGCGCCCTAATTAAATCACTCTTTGATAAAATACTTAGAGAAACGTTAAAAAATATTACAAAAATCCTTAAATGAAATTATTGGTAGTTGGCGCAACTGGCACCTTGGGTAGACAGGTCGCTCGTCAGGCTTTGGATGAAGACCATGAGGTACGCTGTTTAGTACGTAATCCCAACAAGGCAATTTTTCTTAAAGAGTGGGGGGCAGAAATAGTCAAGGGCGATCTTTGCGATAAATCAACCCTAGCCCCAGCCCTCGAAGGAGTTGATGCCGTCATTGATGCTGCTACCGCCAGAGTTACCGATAATCTTCGCGCAAGGGATGTAGATTGGCATGGCAAGGTAAATTTAATTCAGGCAACTAAAGCCGCCGGAGTCAAACGGTATATCTTTTTCTCCGTGCTAAACGCCGATAAATACCCCGAAGTGCCGCTGATGGAAATCAAGTGCTGTACGGAAAAGTTTTTAGCAGAATCTGGCTTAAACTATACGGTGCTGAGATTGGCAGGATTTATGCAAGGTTTAATCAGTCAGTATGCGATTCCGATCTTAGAAGAGCAAATTGTTTGGGTATCGGGAGAAAGTACGCCGATTGCCTACATGAACACTCAAGATATTGCCAAGTTTGCCGTGCGGGCGCTATCCGTACCGGAGACAGAAAAGAAAACTTTCCCCGTTGTGGGTACTAAAGCTTGGGGTGCCTACGAGATTATGAATCTCTGCGAAAATCTTTCGGGTAAAACCACGCGTATTTCTCGTATCTCCCTGGCGATACTGGGAATTTTACGCCGCATAACTCGCTTTTGTGAATGGGGACAAAATACTGCAGATCGGCTAATGTTTGCCGAAGTATTGGCTAGTGGTAAAGCACAAGATGCAGACATGAGCGAGGTCTATCAGACTTTCGGTTTAGAGCCCAAAGAAACAACGACTCTAGAAGAATACATGCAGGAATATTTCAGCCGCATTATGAAGAAGCTGAAGGAAATCGACTACGAGAAAAACAAAGGCAAAAAGAAAAAGGGCACAATTCCCTATCGCAATCAGTTTTAATTAACTGGCTGGATATTGGTTTAACTTGAATTTTTGAGCAATAGAGTAGCTATGCATAATCAGCTACTCTTGTTTTTTTAGCGATCGCCTATGGCTAATACCAATTTTTAAAAGTAATAAGAGACTTGATAGATTGAGTTAAATGAAAGTGTAACCCAATAAAACTATCTGGATGTTGGTTTTTTTGCCTCTACCCGACTTACACAAATTGAGAGCACTTCTGTTTTTTGACTAGCGATCGCCGACAAGCAACTTAAAACCTAAAGATGAGGCGGAATTTCTGGTGCTTGATAAATCGGTTGTTCTAACGATCGAGATACGGTAACCGGTGTTACTAACTCTACTGCGGCTTTTTTGGCTTTTTTCTTGCCCACAGGGGGGATTTCTAATAGGTCGCGGGCTCCGGTAACTCCCTGACCGAAAAACAACAGCAGTGCCAGACAGTTGAGAATTATATGAATGTTGCGCATAGTAATGCTGCGATAGATATCGTCAACAATGGCAATCGAAGCAATCATCAATAACGATACGGCGATGCCATAATAATGGTGCGACCAATACCACTCATCCGCCAAACGCCAGACCCCTTCTTGTTCGCCAATAATCACTAATCCCATTCCCGTTAGGGTTGCAAATACGCCACGCCACAGCTTAGGTTTGGCTCGCAGCAACAAAACTAGAGAGGCAATAGTTGCCGCAAACATCATTAAAATCAAGACAGCCCGGGGATTGTTCCTCGCCCACAAACCGTTTTTGATAAGGCTTTTATAAATAATTGAGTATGCTAGAGCAACCAGCGAAACTACAACCACGCTAGCTGCCAACCACCGACCGACCTTGACGTGTTCTCGACCGACCACAGGCGGAATTTTATTTTTATCTTTTTTAGCCGCCAGACGACGCTGACGAGTTTGCCAAGCGTAGTTGGTCACAATTCCCACCATGGGAAACACAAAAATAACGACTAATGCGGGATGAATTAAAGACGCCAAATCCTGGCTCCCCAACTGGGTAAAGGCGAAGCTGGGTGGAGCAATTAGCTCTCCAATATGTATAAGCATGATGTCTAATAGATGAATCCTTAGATTAATTTAGAAATAATAGAGAATAACTCAACGTCTTCTCAGCAAAATAAAACACAATTATGAAAACTAACTGAAAATAGATTGAGCTTCTCCGATCTTAAAATGTGCGATCGCTTTATCCCCAGAATCTCCGAGACTTCTTCCAATTTGCGTAACATTGTGGTCATAATTCCCGTGCAAAATGAAGAGGAAACCATTCAAAGCGTAATTCAAGAGCTACAGAGTTCGGGTCTAACGGAGATTCGAGTTATCGATAATGGCAGTAGCGATCGCAGTGCGGCAATTGCTACCGAGACTGGAGCAACGGTAATATTTGAACCAAAACCGGGTTATGGTCGGGCTTGCTGGCGTGGTTTGCAGGATCTGCCTCCAGAAATTGACTGGATTTTGTTTTGTGATGGGGATGGTAGTGATGACCTCCGTTGTTTGCCTCAATTTTTCAGTCTCAGACAGGAATACGATTTGATTCTGGGCGATCGCCGGGCTACGATCCAGGGAAAGCAGGTGATGACTCCTGTACAGCATTTTGGCAATGGTTTGTCAGGCTGGCTGATCCACTGGGGCTGGGGCTATAAGTATCATGATTTAGGCCCCTTACGCTTGATTCGTCGGACAGCTTTAAAGCAAATTGAGATGGAAGATCGGGGGTTTGGCTGGACGGTAGAAATGCAGGTGCGAGCGATCGAAGAGAATCTCGCCATTATCGAAATTCCCGTTAACTATCGTCCCCGACAGGGAGGTAAATCGAAAATTTCTGGCACTATTGTCGGCAGTTTTCGCGCCGGAACCATTATTCTCGGAACTTTAGGCAAACTGTACTGGTTAAAAATGCAGCGAATTAAAGCAGAACGATTTTGGCTGTGGCTCGGGACACTCTGTTTACTGAGCGGGGCGCTGATTACTTCCCCCTTTGGAGATTTTCGAGAATCTACTAACGTCGTTCGCTTTGGCTATGGAATTGTCGTCATGTGTCTGGGCTTTATGGCTTCCTGGAAACTGACCGAGCTAAATCGTTGGTGGTTTTGGACGATCGCGATCGCCACGCGGCTCATCTTATTGCTGATGTATCCTGGGGACGATATCTGGCGTTATCTTTGGGAAGGTTATATCCAGCATTTGGGCTTTAGTCCCTACGATTTTGCCCCGAATGCTGTAGAGTTAATTCCTCATCGCCTTGAATGGTGGTCGCAAATCAATCATCCTCAGGTTACGGCAATTTATCCGCCCCTAACTCAATTGGGGTTTCGAGGGTTAGCCGGTTTTGCTCCCAGCGTCATGCTATTTAAAAGCAGTTTTGCCCTTGCCGATTTAGCTACCTGCTGGCTGTTAACGAGAAAATTCTCCTACGTCGAAGCCACTCTATATGCCTGGAATCCCCTGGTAATTTATAGTTTTGCGGGAGGAGGACATTACGATAGCTGGTTTATCTTACCTCTGATAGCAGCTTGGATGCTTTGGGAGCGAGTCATAATGGGAAAAGCAAACCAGAAAAAGCCCAATTATTCCGCCCTCTACCTAGCTTCTTTATTTGTCGGTATTAGTATTGCCATCAAGTGGATTTCCCTGCCGATCTTGGGATTTATTAGCTGGGCTGCCCTACGCAAAAGCAATCTAAAAACGGCGATAGTGGTGGTGGTGCTGGGTTTGCTGCCTATTTGCCTCTCGGCGATCTCTTTTTGTCATGCCGATAGCTGCTCTCTTATTCCCACTAGCTCTACTTTTGTCAGCCATGGACGCAGTGCTGAATTTATCCCCCACTTACTGGCTAAAGTCTGGCATCAGTCCACTAAAAACAACAGTATCTTTGCCGTTCCTCTGGGGCTAATTGTACTCTGGAGTCTGGTTCGTTGGCGGCGCTTCCAGCAGTTTTCTCTCACCTTTTTTGCCGCTCTGTTGATTCTCTCTCCCATTGTTCACGGTTGGTATTTTACCTGGATTGTTCCCTTTGCCTTAGGCACAAGAAATTGGAGCGTGCGCTTAGTAAGTATTTCCGCCTTTATCTATTTTGTTCTACCCTACCGTCAGGCTTTAGGCGATCGCTATTGGCAGCTAACCGAGATAGAAACTTGGCTACTGTGGCTGCCCTTTATTTTGGGCTTAGGAATTGATTGGTGGCGTGGGTATCTATCTAAGAACAAATAAGGCTAGTAAATTAGCCCTCGTGCATGAATGGCGGAAGTGTTGCAAGATCCTGAAACTCTAATGTAGTAGTATTGAGCTGCTGTTTCGACTCCAACATGAATGAATCCTGAAAAACCTTTTAAATGGCGGCACTTCCAATCGGATTTCATCTTGTTGTGCGTGAGATGGTATCTACGATATCCATTGAGCTACCGTGATTTAGAGGAAATGATGGCTGAACGTGGATTATCAGTTGATCACACGACCATCTATCGTTGGGTGATTGTCTATTCTCCTGAGTTAAACCAACGCTGTCGTAAGCACCTGGGGTCAACCAATGATTCGTGACGAGTAGATGAAACCTATGTCAAGGTCAAGGGTGAGTGGAAGTATTTGTATCGAGCCATCGACAGTGACGGCAATACTATTGATTTCCTGCTGACAGAGAATCGGGATGCTCTCGCCGCGACAACTTTCTTCCTTAAAGCCTTTGGACACTCAGACCCTAGGAAAATCAGAGTCATCAACACCGACGGAGATAAGGCTTATCCCAAGGCTCTTGAAGATTTGAAGGAATCGGGCATCATCCCTGATTCTGTGAGACACCGAGCCGTCAAGTACTTGAATAACATCATTGAGCAGGATCATCGATATATCAAACGGCGGGTCATTGCCAGTCAGCATTTTCGGGAATTTCAGAGTGCCAGTCGAACCATTTCTGGATATGAAACCATGA